>JAABPZ010000018.1 GCA_011391755.1 Methanothrix sp.
CCCTGAAGGAACTGTCCTTCCAGGCAGGTGGCCATGTTCTGCACAGCCTCTTCTGGCAAAATCTGGCCCCCGCCGCGAAGGCCGGCAAGGAGCCGGGCGGCGCTCTGGCCGACGTCCTGAAGAATGAGTTCGGATCCTTCGAGCGCTTCAAGAAGGAGTTTTCTGCGGCGTCCGCCAGCACAGAGGGCTCGGGCTGGGCGGCGCTCGCCTGGTGCGGCATGACCGGCAGGCCGCTGATCATGCAGATCGAGAAGCACAATGTGAACGTTTATCCCATGTTTCGCATTCTTATGGTCCTGGATGTCTGGGAGCACGCCTATTATCTAGACTACAAGAACGAGAGGCCCAAGTTCGTGGAGGCCTTCTGGAATATAGTGAATTGGGATGAAGTTAATAAGAGGCTAGAATCGATAATTAAATAAAAAATATTTTTTTTAAAAACTGGGATTCATGCTACGGCAAGTGATCCGATTATCTTGCTGGCATCTTTAGCGAACTCATCGTAGCGACCGACTGGTGCATTGTAGGTGAAGACGTAAGCCACATCTCCCTGGACGGTCCAGGCTCTAAGGACTTTGTATTCTGTGCCATCGCTCATGAGGTTGTAGACTACCGCGTGTCCCGGCTGCCCACCCATGGGTATGTCACTTTCCGCCAGTATCTGCAGGTCCGGCAAAGCTTTCTTCAGGTTGCCTAATGCCGCCTTGCCATACTGGGCCAGAGTCAAATTCATGCCTTCAGGCAGCGCCTCGACCTGCAAGGTGATGTATATAGAAGAGCTGTTCATATCCACACCAGGAGCCAGGAAGCCGGCCACCAGCCCCATATCGTTGGCATCGGCATCTTCCGCGATCCAGCCAGTGGGATATGTGACACGAAAGTCGTTTTCTGCATTTTCGTAAAGCTGCATCTCTCTCAAGTCGGACAGGCCGACGGCACCAGATGTATTCAAGGATTCACTCTGCGCATAGCATCCAGGAATGAAGAGGGCAAAGGTCAAAAGGACCATTAGCCCCAAAGAGTGATTGCTTTTCATTATTTTTTCACCTCAAACAAGATAATGTGATGGGCATGAATTTTTTATGTCAAATAGTTTTCCAATGGCAATGTTCTTCGCGAAGAGTCCTTTGCCCGAATTACTTTCGCCCCGTGCACGATTGGGTTTAATATTTCCTGCGCAGATTTCAGCCGATCAGCTTATTACCCAGAGATGATATACCTATAGAAAAATTTTGAGATAGTTCGGAGCGAAACGCGAATAAACCATAGGTGAAATACTGGTATAATAAGTTGATTGCGAAGAGGATGAGTTATGTTGCTTTATGGTAGAGGGGATGGGCGTTGAGCAGCAGAATTGTGCAGCAGACACTGGAAGGTTTGGCCGTTTCTGTTATGCCCAGAGTTAGGACTACGGACGGCCATCTGCTGGACTGGGATAGAGAGGCCATAGCCAAGCAGCTACTCAAGGAGACAAAGCTGTCTGAACAATTTTACAAAGAGCCGGGAATTACTGAGGAAGAAGCCCAGGACATCGCCAAAGAGGTGGAGCGCCGGGTGCGATGGATGAACGTTCAGTACCTGAGCGGCCCCCTCGTGCGCGAGATCATGAATGTGGTCCTCTTAGAGAGGCACCACACGGAGTGGCGCAACATCTGCACCCGCGTGGGAACTCCGGTCTACGATGCCCATCTCATCGACATCGGTACGGGTTTTGAGTCCAAGGAGAATGCCAACCTCCAGGAAAATGCCGAGACCAGCCACAAGAAGAAAGCAGACAAGATCAGCAAGGAGCAATACCTGCTGTTGCTGCCGCCCCATCTCGCCGATCGCCACCTGGCTGGGGATCTGCACATCCACGATCTGGAGTACTTCGGGACCAGGCCGTTTTGCCAAGATTGGGATCTGCGCTATTTCTTATACTACGGCCTGATGCCCGATGGTCTGGGCACCAAAGCCAGCGTGGCCGGTCCTGCCAAGAAGCCGGAGGTGGCCATGCTGCATGCTGTAAAAGCCCTGGGCAGCGCCCAGACCAACTTCGCGGGAGGGCAGGGATTCTACAACTTCCTAACCTTCATCGCCCCCTACTTTGAGAGCAAGAGCTATGCCGAGATCGTGCAGCTCATGCAGATGTTCGTCTACGAGATGACACAGATGATGGTCGCTCGCGGCGGCCAGCTCGTCTTCTCCTCGGTGCAGCTCACGCCGGGAGTTCCCAAACTGTGGCGGGACAAGCCCGCCGTTTACGCTGGACGGGTCTGGAACGGCTCATCACCTGAGGCACCCCTGAAGACCTACGGCCAGTTCGAGCGCGAGGTCCGTTTAGCCTTCAAAGCCCTCATGGAGGTCATGCTGGCCGGTGACTACTGGGGCAAGCCCTTCAACTTCCCCAAGCCTGAGATCAGCATCGAGCCGGACTTCATGAAGGAGGATGAGGCCTTCAATGCCGCCCATCCGGATCTGCCCACCTACCAGCAGCTCTACCTCCTGACCTTTAAGCTGGCCGCCGAGTACGGCACACCTTACTTTGACAACCAGCTTCCCGCTTACCGAGGTGCTGGCGAAGGAATATCGTGCTATCAATGTTGCGCCTACCAATTCGCGGCCACTTATGACAGCGACAGCCAGTTTGAGGACAAGCTGTACTTCAAAGATGGCAAGCACTTCTCCATGGGCTCCTGGCAGGTGGTATCCCTCAACTGTCCTCGCGCCGCTTACCTGGCCAGGGGTGACGATGAGCTGCTCTTCGAGTACCTGCGAGAGCTGATGGACACCTCAGTGGAGATCTTCAAAGTTAAGCGTGAGTGGATGAACCAGATCATCAAGAATCACCGTATGCCCTTTGCCACTCAGCAGCCGCGCGACCCGCTTACGGGCGAGAAGGGCTCTGTCGCCGTGGGCCTGGAGGGCCTGGTTTATACCATCGGCGTGGTGGGCGTCAACGAGATGGTGCAGTTCCACACGGGAAAGCAGATGCACGAGTCCAAAGAGGCCTGGAAGCTGGCCGTGCGCGCCATGACGGAGATGGAGATCTACGCCAAAAAACTCTCTTTGCAGCACGGCATGACCATTGCCCTGGCGCGAACACCCGCGGAAACCACTGCCCAGCGATTTGCGGTATCTGACCTCATCCACGAGGAGTTTCGGGACTGTGCGGAGAAGGTTGTCAAGGGCGACCTGGACGCCGTGAAGAAGAATTTGCAGAAGACGCGCGATCTGCCCGTCTATTACACCAACGGCACTCATCTGCCGCCCGGCGCCGAGGTGACCATCTTCGAGAGAGCAAAGCTCGAACATGTCTTTTTCCCCATAGTCGATGGCGGCAACATCTTCCATATCTTCATGGGAGAAGCCACCCCAGACCCCCAGGGCCTGATGGACTTTGGAATGCGCCTGGCCAAAGAGACCCAGATCGGCTACTTCACCTTTAGCAGGGATATGACAGTATGCCTGGGATGTTCCAAGGTCTCAGGTGGACTGGAAGATAAGTGCCCGAGCTGCGGATCGGATGATGTGGATCACATTAGCCGAATTACCGGATACCTCCAGGCTGTGAGCGGATGGAACAGCGCCAAACGCCAGGAGCTGAAAGACCGAAAAAGGTACAATGAACTGGCATAGGCTAACATGGACCAACGAAAGGTATATATCGGATATACTTACAGGTGGATTTGCCCTAGTGAGGCAAATTGGAGGAGTTATTAATGCCTGCAGTTATTAACCGAGAAGAATGCGTAAGCTGTGGAACTTGCGTCGAGGAGTGCCCGGAAGAAGCCATCACCTTGGACGACGAGGAAATTGCAGTTGTAAATAAGGAAAAGTGCACTGAGTGCAAGACATGCGTTGAGGCTTGCCCATCCGAAGCCATCAGCATGGAATAAACTGTACCATTCTGCATTTTTTTTTAGGCATGCGGTTCTTTTTCTTTTATGGCCTCATAGAACTGCTCCCAGTCCAGTGTCGTAGCCACACAACCAGCTTTTAAGAGCAGCACTCCTCGCGCCGGTATGCCGTGACGGTGGCAAAGATCCAAGCCCTCTTTTATCTCCATATGGCAGCCGACGCCCACGATAGCTCGCGGCCGGTATTTCTTGATTATCCTTTTTATGAAGCTGGAGCCGGGCACTATGAAGAACCGGTAACCAAGGCTTTCGGCATATTTCTGGGCCTCGCCTACGTTGCAGCGCCCGCAGCTTACGCACTTTATGCCCTCGGGCGTGAGCTTGGCCGGACACTCTGCGCTGCGAACGCATTGGGGCATGAAGATGAATCGCTCAGCACATGGTGTCTTCAAAAACTCCTTGTTGTTAATGTAATTACGTAGCCGCACACCTACATCGTCTACTATGGTATCATCAACACGGGTGATCCAGAAGAGAGTCGTTATTACATTTTCGAGAAGAACGATGCCTAAAAGCATGTACCTGGCCGCGAAGAAATTGCCGGTCTTAAAGGAGTAAAGAACGAGCATAGATACTATTATAGACAGAATCAAGACCAATACGACTAAAAGCACCACCGCTTCGCCCACCAGATAAAATAGCTGGTTTATATACTCGGGAAACATGACAATGGTCTTGGAAAACCTCCTGCCTATAAATTTGTTGCCTAGAGGGCGGCGCAAGTTTTTTATCCCACCTGGCAGTGAGCATTACACCTTCGCCTTTATGAAATCTAATGAGGACTATCAAAATGGCTAAAATGCACAGCAGAAAAAAGGGTTCCTCCCGATCCAGACCACCCGTGGTTGCCAAAATACCCGCGTGGTCCGATGTATCCAACGAGGAGCTGGAAAAGACAATCATGAAGCTGCACGAGAGCGGAATGCCCCCCAGCCGCATTGGGCTCACCTTGCGTGATCAGTACGGAGTGCCAAGCACCAAATTGGTCTTGGGCAAGAATATAACCGGCTTCCTGAAGGAGAACAAAGTCCTGCCTGACATACCTGAGGACCTCACTAATCTGATGAGAAAAGCTCTGCACGTCAGAAAGCACATCAAGACCAACAAGAAGGATGTCCATAACAAGAGATCCCTGCATCTCACCGAGAACAAGGTCCGAAGATTGGTAAAATACTATCACGACTCCGGGCGATTGGCACCGGATTGGACTTACTCGCCTGAGACGGCTGAGATTCTCATCTCATGAAGCGGCTGGACAAAGCTGCAGAGGCTATTGCCAGGTCGATAATGAAATGCGACAGCATGCGCGTGATCTCGCATAACGATGCGGACGGGATCACATCCGCAGGGCTGATCTGCAGTGCCCTCCTGCGCGCAGGGATACCTTTTCAGGCCACTCTGCTAAATAGGCTGGACGAGTCCGTGCTTGCCGGGCTAGAGGGACCGGTGGTATTCTGCGATATGGGCAGCGGCAAGCCTGAGCTTATCTCCCGCGTCAAAGATGACTGCTTTGTCCTGGACCACCATCGGCCCGTGGGCACGCTGGACTGCATGCACCTCAACCCCCATCTCTTCGGCATAGATGGGGCCTTTGAGCTGTCTGCCGCAGGCACAGTATATTCCGTGGCGCGCCACATGGGCGAGAATGCAGATCTATCCGGCCTGGCACTGGTAGGTGCCATGGGCGACCGGCAGGGCATGATCGGAGCGAATAAAACCATTCTGGATGAGGCCATCTCTTGCGGAGCCGTAGAGTTGAAAGCTGGCCTGAAGATGTCTGAAGATGGCCCGGTCGAGGAAGTCTTCCAGAGCAGCATAGAGCCGCTCCTAGACTTTACCGGCGACAAGGAAAAAACCCGCCAATTTTTAGATGATTTGAAGATAAAGGGCAATGTAGAGAGCCTGGCAAAAGATGACCTGGCAAAATTATGCACTGCCTTAACTTTGAAATTACTTATGCAGGGAAGCTTTGCCGCAGATTCAATCATGGGAGAGGCCATACGCCTCAAGCACGCGGTCGTGGAAAACTCCCTGGAGATGGTACAACTACTCAACGCCTGCGGCAATAGAGACGTTCCGGGCCTGGGCTTGACACTGTGCCTACGCGATACTGGCGCACTTGAGCCGGCCAGAAGCCTGGCCCAGGAATACAAAGGCCATATCCTGCGGGAGGTTGGCATGCTGCGAGAGCAAAATAAAGTGCTACAGAACATCCGCTACCTCAAAATGGTGAATATGGAAGCGGGTGCAATTGTGTCGGGACTGGGAATCCGGTATTTATACGCCGACCTGCCGCTCATCACCCTGAATCACAAGGACGATATGGTCAAGATATCGGCACGCGGAACCAAGCCGCTCATATCCAGGGGCCTTGACTTATCGATTGCTCTTCGGAAGGCCGCCGGGGCAGTGGGGGGAGTGGGCGGGGGGCACACCATCGCCAGTGGCGCTTCTATCCCACCTGGCGCCGAGGATCGGTTCCTGGCCATTCTGGACGAGATTGTGGGGGAGCAACTGCATAAGGATGAGCCGGCATTCGAGGATACGGCATGACATGGGCCCGTCTGACTTTTTGGGGAAAGCAAGCCGAAACGGTGGCGAAGGCGGTTCTGCCCGATAACCTGCCCAATATGAGTCTTGTGATAGATGCCGACCGTCTCTGCCTGCAATTCTCTACGGAGAAGATAGGCACTCTGCTCTCCACGGTTGACGATCTACTGATGAACATTAAAATAGCGGAAGAGACACAATCATGTGCGGAGGAGAGATGAAATTCCATTTAGAGGCAAGCTTCCGGCTGAGCGCGGACGCGGAAAAGGCCGAGGCGGTCGTTTCAGACTTTTTTAGCAACGCCGGGCCCATATTGCAGAAGGGCGCACCTGATGGCCAGGGCGCCAAGATTACAGCATGGAAGCAGGCCGGTAGCAAGATCGATCTGGTCATTGACAGTGATCGATTTGTGCGAGCCCACGATGCGCTGCTCAGGCTGCGCCGGCCGCTGTCCGAGCTTTTGGGGAAAGAATTTCGTATCGGTGTGCGCGGCCTGGATGTAAACAAATTCGAGATAGAGGTCGAGTCGGAAAGGGCCATAAATCACAAGATACCTTATGTTCGAGAGATAAGATTTGAGGATGGCCGACTGCATCTATCACTGGACGTGGGCCCGAAGGGAACTTTAGGCCAGTCGGAGATGGAAAACCGCATACCTGATAGGATAATCAGCCTTCTGGAAGAGAAGCTGCAGAGCAGCTATGGAGGCAAAACCGAGCACTGGGAGCTGCTCTGGGAGAGCGCGCCACGCCCGCCCAAGTTCACCGGCGATCCTACAGAGGAGATGCAAAAGGCGGGCTGGATCAAGCATGGTTCGAGCCGCGGCCAGTGGATCTACGGGCCGGAGGCGACGCACGTATTTCGCACCTTCGAGAAGATTGTGCTGGAAGAGATCGTGGAGCCTTTGGGCTATCGCGAGATGATCTTTCCCAAGCTAGATACCTGGGATGTCTGGAAGAAGAGCGGCCACGCCCAAGGCGTCTACCCGGAGATCTACTTTGTCTGCCCGCCCAAGACTCGCGATCCGGCCTTCTGGGAAGAGGTCATGGACCACTACAAGGTCACCCATGAGGTGCCCCTGGAACTGGTCAAAGAGAAGATAGATTTACCCATCGGTGGCATGTGCTATGCCCAATGCCCTACCTTCTGGGGATTTCTGCAGGGCATGACCTTGCCTCGCGAGGAGATGCCCATCACCGTCTTCGATAGATCCGGCACCTCTCATCGCTACGAGTCCGGGGGCATTCACGGCATCGAGCGGGTGGATGAGTTTCACAGGATCGAGATCGTGTGGCTGGGCACGCGCGAGCAGGTTCTGGCAGAAGCTGAGAAGCTGAAGGCCTGCTACAAGCACATCTTCGAGGATATCCTGGAGCTGCACTGGAGGACGGCCTGGGTCACACCCTGGTTCATGGCCCAGGAAGGAAAGACGGGCCTTTCCGAGATGTCCGGGGCAGGAACTGTGGACTACGAGGCGGTGCTGCCCTACAACGGCAACTGGATCGAGTTTCAGAATTTGTCCGTCAATGGTGAGAAGTATCCCAAGGGCTTCACAGTGAAGTCCCAATCGGGAGAAGCGCTCTGGTCGGGATGCAGCGGCGTCGGTCTCGAGCGCTGGGCCTCGGCATTGCTGAGCCAGAAGGGCCTGGACCCTGTTAATTGGCCCGAAGAATTCCAAAAACGTATTGGTGAGATGCCAAAAGGGATCAGGTTCCTGTGAACCCGATCCTCAACCTAACTTTTTAAGATGATTTAACGGCGTGATGCCTTTGTTGCTGTTGCCTTTTATAGACGGTTGACTAAATGCCCTCTCTGCTGCTGGCAAGGTAGTCATCAACCGTCTTGCGCTGCGTGGCAGGCTTTGCTCTGGCGTATGCTTCATCTGCCTTATCGGTATCACCAAGCTTTGTGTAGACATCGCCTATGCTCTCCCAGGTATATGTATTATCAGGATTCAGGTCCAAGGCCTGGGCCAAGGCATCCAATGCTTCATCATATTTGCCCATACGGGTAAGAGTCCTGCCTTTGCTCGTTAGTATATTCGAAGAGTCTGGCTTGAGATTCAATGCCATTTCGTAATATACCAGTGCCTGATAATAATATCCAATGTTATTCATGACGTCCCCCTGACCGGCCCAGTCGAAGGCTGAGTTTGGATCCGCCTCGATCGCGCGCCCGAAACAGCCAAAAGCCACATCGTTCTGGCCTGCGGTGACCAGATCGGCACAATCGGCTGCTCCACTTTCCAGGGGGAAGTCTTGGGCTATGCAAATGCTCACGCATGACAAGCATAAAAAACAAAATATAATTTCTATTGAAAGATACTTGGTCTGGCTTTTCATTCCTGTCACCTTCGGCAATTGTTCTTGCGAAATACTTGGTGCTCTGAATATATCAATTATGCGTGTTGTAGTTGTAATTGATCCATGCATATCGATCTCAATATGAAGACGTACATCGCCTTTGTCCAACATTACAGAGTTGACGGGGCCCCAGACGATCAGCCATTCTTCTTATTTTGCTCGTAGTCCTCTCGTATGGCTCTGGCCATCTCCTCGTCCGCTTCCACGATCAAAGCGCCCATGTAATCGCAGTTCTTGCAGCGGTAGATCTTGCCGGTGTAGCCGCCCGCCTCGTAATACAGGTCAGCGCTGCCGCAGACCGGGCATACCTCCCGGATCTTCTCTAGCTTCATGATGAAGTCCTCTCGGTTTCAGGAGTTTAACTTTTGCGTGCTGCGAAGAGTTTTTGATTTTGAATTATCTAGGGGATGTATCTGAGGGATGAAAATGACTCGACAAAGCTCAAGTGGAAACTGCAGCTATTGCCAGGGAAGCTATGCCAAGTCGGCAATGGCCCGGCATTTGAAGGCCTGCAAAGCAAGGCAGGAAGATAATGAATCGGATATAAGCAGTTCCCCAAAAGGCAGCGCCAAAAGAACTATCCTCCATTTGCAGGTGGTGGGTCGCGACAGATCGATGTA
>JAABPZ010000019.1 GCA_011391755.1 Methanothrix sp.
GGATGCATATCGAGATTCCTGCCAATGCCACGTTGACGGATTTGGATGATTTCCTGCGCAGGACCTGGCTGGAATGCTGCGGCCATTTGAGCTGCTTTGAAATTGCTGGCGAAACATTCGACTGCGAGAGTGCGGAGATGGGCAACGAGAGCATGAATATCTCCTTAGGAAAAGTGATCGGGCCCAAAATGGTGTTCAAGCACACCTACGACTTCGGAACTTCAACTGAGCTATCGCTAAAGGTGATATCCGCCAGGCAGGGCCTGGCACAGGGAAAAGCAGTGAGGATCATGGCCCGAAACGATCCACCGGATATAGGATGCGACGTATGTGGCAAACCGGCAGTTGCCGTTTGCTGCCAGTGCATCGATGAGGGCACCGGCTTTGTCTGCGAGGACTGCGCAGAAAAGCACGAGTGCGGAGAGGACATGCTTTTGCCGGTGGTCAACTCCCCACGCATGGGCATGTGCGGCTACACGGGAGATGCTTATTGATTAGAAGAGCCTCATCAGCTCCTCGGCTACGATTTTGTAGCCTGCCTCATTGGGATGGTCCAGTCCGGACAGGATCAGCGATCCCAGAGAGGTGCCCGCACGAACGTGCCGCATCCAGGCCCCGTAGACATCCACATAGCCCACATCCATCTCCCTGGCCACCCTCTCCACGGCCTGATAGTAGTCTTGCACCAGCCGGTCGTAGGGCGGCGTCTCCAGGGGCTGGGAGGAGAGCAGCAGTATCTCCGAGTTGGGGCCGGCCCGGATGCGTCGCACCATCTCCACGAAGTTCAGCTCGAACTCCTCTTGATCCAGGCCCAAGGCGCAGTCGTTGATGCCGAAGTTGATGGTGACCAGGTCCGGTTCGTAAGCGAGAACGGCCCAGTCCAGCCGGGCCAGGCCGTCCAGGCTCGTGTCTCCAGAGGTGCCGGAGTTGATCATCTCCACTCTCGCGTCTGGATACTTTTCTGCCAGCAATGCTTTCCAAAAAGATGGAAAGCCGCGCCGCACGCAGTAGCCGGCGGTGATGGAGTCGCCAAAGGCCACAATGGTAACATTGCAGCCGCTTTCCAGGTCTCTCCTCGTCTTTTCCACAAATCTCCTCTGTCCTTCTTTCATGGATGAGAATCCTTCCGCCAACTATTGAGCCTTGCTCTTTCCTGCCGCCACTACCGCCGCCTTCATCTCGCGGACGAGCAGCTCCAGCTGCTCCACCTCTCCTTGTGCGATCAGGTCCACGCAGACCGAGCCCACAATGGCCGCATCGGCTCCCGCGGCAATCACTTCAGCGGCCTGGGCGGGAGTGGAGATGCCAAAGCCGACAGCTTTGGGCTTGCTGCCCGGCACGCGGGCGATAAGGTCGCGCGTGCCCTGCAGGATATCGCTCTGTGCGCCCGTCACGCCCGTTCTGGCCACCAGATAAAGAAAGCCCGATGTCTCTTCTTCGATCATCTTTAGCCGCTCGGCAGGGGTGTTGGGCGCAGCCAGGAAGATGAGGTCCACGTCATAATGGGCGCAGGCCTGCTGGAGAGGTCCGGCCTCCTCGGGGGGCAGATCAGGCACAATCATGCCGCTGATACCTGAGCGGGCACAGTCTCCGGCAAACCGGTCCAGGCCGCGGGCGTAAACCATGTTGTAATAGCCCATGAAGATCTTGGGTATGGCAATGTCCGCCTCGGCGGCCTTTTGGAAATAGACATCGGTGTTCATCCCGGCGGCGATGGCCCTTTGCGCTGCCGCCTGAATGGTAGGGCCGTCCGCTATTGGGTCGGAGTGGGGCAGCCCCAGCTCGATGATATCCGCTCCAGCGGCAGCCAGTCGCCGCACCAGGTCGGGCGTTGCCGCCGGCGTCGGGTCCCCGGCGCAGATGTAAACGATCAGGAGGGGCGCTTCTTCAAATGCTTCAGAGATTTTCATATTCCATCACCGTCGCCAGATCTTTGTCGCCTCTACCGGAGATGTTGATGATAGCCAGATCTCCCAGGTCCTCTGGCTCTTGCAGGGCATAGCCCACGGCGTGCGCTGACTCCAGAGCCGGGATGATGCCCTCCAGTTTGGAGAGGGCATGAAATCCTCGCATGGCCGTCTTATCATCAGCGATCCGGGTCAGCACGCGCCCCTTCTCCGCCAGAAAAGCCAGCTCCGGGCCCACGCCGGGATAGTCCAGGCCAGCCGCCACGGAATAGGACTCCAGAATTTGGCCGTAGGGGTCCTGCAAAATTTTAGTAAGAGCGCCGTGCAAAACGCCATCCGTGCCGTGGCCCAGACTGGCTCCGTGCTCCGCAATTCTATCCGTCTTGCCAAGGCCTCGCCCGCCTGCCTCCAC
>JAABPZ010000020.1 GCA_011391755.1 Methanothrix sp.
ATCATTACGTCGAATCTGGGATTCTCGGACTGGGTGAAGGTGTTCCATGACAGAGCACTTACCGCTGCAATTCTAGATCGGATTACCCACCACGCAATGATCCTGAATATGAACGGACAGAGTTTTCGGAGAAGGTAGAGAGACGTGAACTTTATACACAAGGAGATTGGTTAGCTTAAATAGGGGGTCAAAATCGGATCGGCGTGGGGGGTCAAATTTGGACCGGCGAAAACACCGGGGAACGGAATGCCGTGGATTTGCGAGATTCACATGCCGACCTGAAGTCTTATCTCGATGATAAGTTAGGCAAGATTGAGGCGGATATTTCTCGCATCAAAGCCCGGATCGGCATGTAAAATATATATTTTTATTGGTAATATTATATAAAAGGCACAACAAGCACTATATCTGCATTGTTTTCTTCATCTTTTCCAGGAATATAGATGTATCGAAATCTGCAGCACGCTTCTTGCATGCGTCCTTATACTGCTGTGGGTCTTTGGATATCTCCGTTATCGCTCTCATCAGATCATCTCGGTTCGCTTCCACGAGCTGCCCCGTCCTGCCCTGCACTACGGTCTCCTTGAAGCCTCCCTCATTTACTGCCACTACAGGCTTGCCGCTGGCCATAGCTTCCAAGGGCGTTAGGCCAAAGTCCTCGTCCTGCGCTGTGCATATCAGGCCCGTGCACTTTTCGTACAGCTCCATCAACTCCTCTTCGCTGACGGCTCCGCGCATTTCGACATTGCTCGGGAGGTTCTTAACCAGCTTTTCATAGTATTTGGCAGCATGATCGCCCTCTGCATACCCGCCTACCACCACCAGTCTCTCCTCCGGCAGCTCCCTGAAGACCTCAAATTGCAGATCAATCCTCTTCTCGGGATAGATCCTGTTCACTGAGAGCCAGAAGCCGCCGTACTCCTTGAATTGGAATCTTTTGGTATCCACGGGCGGATAGATTACCTCCGATGATCTGCCGTGGAAATCCTTGATGCGTCGGCGCACAGTCTCGCTGATTGCGACCACCCGGTCCAAGTTTCGCACCGAGCGCTGATCAAACCAGCTATGAGCTCTTATCCACGAAGCCGCCAGAATTTTCATGGCCGCATTGGGCTGCCTGGCGATCATGGCCTCTCTCAGATCGTAAAATGCCCTCACCGGTGTGTAGCAGTACCACAGGTTGGGGTGATGTTTTTCGGCTGCGTAATGCGACCAATTGCCCGAGAATATAAAGAAATCATATTCCTGGGAAAAGTCGCATGCTGCAAATAAAAGCGAGGCGGAAATCTGCTTGAAAGGCGGCAGCTTCACTGTTTTGCCGAGACTTCTTATCCTGACATCCCCGTACCCTAGCCTTTGCACAGCTTCCGGGCTGACATCAGTGGTTATGATATCAGCAGGCAGAGCGCGGGCCAGCATCAGCGCCACCCGCTCGCCCCCACCAATAGCTCCGATGTAGTCCAGGAAGATGGCCGCTTTCAATAGGATCCCTTGCGCTCCTTCTCAGCCAGATAATGGTCAAGCTGATCTCGGATGATGTCTCTCACAGTATGTTTTTTCTTGAAGCCGAGCGCTTCCATCTTCTTCGTATCTGAAAGCAATATGGGAACTTCTGCAGGTCGGAACCTCTCCGGGTTGAAGACGATTTGTATCTCTTTGTCTCCAGACTGCGCGACTACGCCACCATCCTCGGCCGTGAACTCGATCTCTCCACGCAGCAGCATTCCGTCAACCGTCGTCTTTTCGAAATCGAGGCCGAAGATTGGTGTATTGTCGGGCTCGTTGGGCTCTGCTATGACCTTTTCTCCCTTGAAGGTCTCAATCTTGCGAACTGGATAGCCTGCTTCCTCAAGGCTCATCAGCAGATAGCTCATCACGGAGTTGGTCCTCATGGATCCCTGGTTGTACACATCTCCGTAATTGCCTTTCTCTGCCAGGAGCAGATAGCCGTCTATGACATCGTCCACGTGGCTCCAGTCACGAAAAGCGTTGACATTTCCTATGGTTATGGCTTCCTGCTCCCCTAACTTCAGCTTCATAACCTGGGCAGTGGCAACCGATGTTACGAACATGTTGCCTCTGCCCGCCCCTTCATGGTTGAATGCCCTGGATATGATGGTCTTGACGCCATAAGAGTACCAGTAGTTCCTCATAAGAAAATCGCCGTAAACTTTGCTTACGGCGTAAGGAGACATAGGCCGGAGCGGATTCGTCTCAGCGATGGGCACTTCGGGCATCTGCACCGGGGCGGGGAATATTGTACCATATTTCTCCAAGGCCCTTTTGTGTTGCTCTTCTGAGGACAACACCAGGCCGTACTCCTCGCTGCTCCCTGCGAATACTACTATTGGATCTGCCTCTTTGATCCTCACTGCCTCCAGCAGATTCGATGTCCCCCAACAGTTACAGAGCATGGTCTCATTTGGGTCCTCGAAAGATCGAGGCACAAACGATTGTGCGGCCAGATGGAATATAATATCAGGCTCGCTGGCGGTGATGGCGCTTCCTATGCTCGATATGCTCTCCAGGTCGCCTTCCGTCAGCCGGATCTCTTTTCCTAGACCCAGACGCAACATGTTGTGCGGCACTTTGCCATCCGCCCGGCGTCGCAGCAGGCCAAAGACATTCGCGCCTTCCTCTACCAGTCGTTTGGCCATCCGTGACCCGACGAACCCGCTAATTCCTGTAATCAAAATATTTTTGTCTTTAAAATCCAAGGATACCACCGCCTTATTTTGCATAGAATCTAAGAAGCTCTTTTACCCCTTCTTCCAGGTTGTATCTTGCCTTAAACCCGAGCACTTTCTCCGCCTTCGCAGTATCGGAAAGAGTGTGCTGAACATAATTCTTTATGGGATTCGCCACGTGTTGCGCTTTCATGGTCAATCCCATGTTTTTGTTCAAAATCTCTATCGTTTGGTTGAAGGTGTAGGCATTTCCCGTCCCCACATTCAGAATGCCGTGATAGTCCGACTTCATGGCCAGTTGCAGGGCGCGCGTCAAGTCTTTGACATAGGTGAAATCCCTGGTCTGAAAGCCGTCTCCGAAGATCACAGGTGCTTTGCCGTCCCGCATTTCCCAGAGGAACTGGGTGACCATATTGGCATATTGCTTCTTGGCTGTCTCCTTGGGCCCGTAAACAGAGAAGAACCTCAGGCCTGCCGAGCTTACATCGTAGAGCTGCTTGTAGAGCTCAGCCATCCTCTCCATGGCCAATCGGGCTTCCGTGTAGTAGTCCGCGACCTGGATGGTCATGTCCTCGCGATGAGGTGGCAGGAGACCATTGTAGAGAGATGAAGAAGAGGCATAAACTACTCTCGCCCCGGATTTCTTGGCCAGCTCAAAGACGGCCGTAAAGCCGTTGAGCGCCTCTCCCACCAGGTAAGGATTCTTTTTGTACATGGGCGATGAGGATGGAATGCCCAGATGGTAGATCTTCTCAGGATGAAGGTCCATGCCTGGCAGATCGTTGCAGCTCGCCCGGATCAGCTTCAGGCTGCCCTTCAGGTTTTCTAAGTTAGAAGGGCTTCCCGTATGCATGTTGTCCAGCACTACAACTTCTTCCCCTGCTGCCAATAACTCTTCCACCAGATTGGAGCCGATAAATCCCGCGCCGCCTGTAACCAGTGTGTTCATGTTTATCAGGTTCCTAAAATCCGAGAACCTCTATATCCATCTGTTGCAATTCAGTTGATGTTTGCCTTTTGCAGCCAAGCTTTTTTGATTCAATTCTGCGTTCGTGACTTCTCCCCGCCCTAAAGGACGGGGCTTCTAGCCGTTGATTGGCAGAGATTGAAGTCCCAATCTCAATATGTTTATGGCTGCATTCCAATCTCGATCCATAGACAGCCCGCATTCCGAACAGTTATGGACTCGATCCGCCAATGTTTTTTCAACCAGAATACCACACCGTGAGCACATCTTGGAAGTGTTTCTCGGATCTACCAGGACGACAATCGAACCAGCGTTTGCAGCTTTGTAAGATGTCACAGTCACCAGCATATTCCAAGCCACATCCGAGATGGATTTAGCAAGGCAATGGTTTTGAAGCATGTTCTTGATATTCAAATCTTCAAACGCAATCAGGCCAAAACGGTTCACCAGATCTCGGCTAACCTGATGAGCAAATTCGTATCTCTTGTTAGCGATCCTCTCATGGACCAGTTCAACGACTTTTAAGGCAGCTTTCCTCTCAGGAGTACCTTTAGCGGCTTTTGAGAGCTTCCGTTGGACCCTGGCGAGTTCCTTTTCCTCATCTCGGAAGAATCTAGGATTATCAATCTTCTCGCCATTTGATAGGGTGGCAAAGCTCGCCAAGCCTACATCTATGCCGACGATTGACCCATCTTTCCAGGGAGGTTTAGGCAGATCTTCAAGTTCAACCGAGAAGCAAGCAAACCATTTTCCGGTTGCTGCTCTGCGAATTGTCAGACGCTTGATCTTGCCTTCGATCTGTCTATGCAGCTTGATCTTGATATCTCCGATCTTAGAAAGGCGGAGCTTTCCAGAGTCTAGCTTGAATCCCTTCTGAGGATAGGTGAACGAGTCGTACCAACCTCTTCCCCTAAACCGAGGATATCCTGGTTCCTCGCCTGCCTTAACCCTCCTGAAGAAAGCCTTGAAAGCCAGGTCTACCCTTTCTTGGACGTTCTGAAGGGTTTGGGAAAAGACTTCGCTTAATTCAGGTTTGTCCGATTTCCAATCTAGTAGAAGGTTGTGGGTCTCATATTTTGAGACTGATTTGCCTTCTTTTTCAAAGGAATCTTTTCGATATGCTAAGGTCTGGTTGTATGTCCATCGGCACAAGTCTAAGGTCCTCTCCATCGCTGTCCTTTGGGACTTGGTTGGATAGATCCGGTACTTGTACGCCTTAAGCATAGATACTTGTTATGCAGTTGATTGTATTAATAGTTTTCTGCATAACGGCAGGGGCACGATTCATCTCCGGCCTGAAGACCGAAGTTTTCTCTGCCCCTGCGCCTAGCGCCTATAAACCCTCGTTGCCCGGTCGCAGATCTCCTCCCAGTCATACTTCTTGGCCTCTTCTATGCACCGCCCTCGCATTTTTTCCTTCTTTTGCAGCGTCTGGAAAATCGCCCCGGCTATAGCCTGCTCTTTAGGCTCGCATACCGCCCCAGTCTCCTTCGTGACCAGATCCATAACTGCGTTCATTCTATGCTTGACGGTCACCACAGGAAGCCCGCAAGCATTCGCCTCCAGGGCAGCCATGCCAAAGCCCTCTCTGGTGGAAGGTGTTGCGAATATGCCTGAGGATTTCATGAGAGAAAGTGCATCATTGTAGTCTTCCAGAAAGCCACAAAACTCCACATTTTTGCCCAGTTCCAGCTCGGATACCAGGGACTTCAGCCTTCCCATCTCCGGGCCATCGCCCACTATCAAGGCCTTCACATCAGGAATATCCGTTTTCACTATATCCAATGCCTTGATGAGTAGATCTACATTCTTGTGCTCGACCAGCCTTCCCACGTAGATGATATCCGACTGCTTGGCCGACGGATGTACACGGTTTATTCCCTGCCAATCAATGCCGTTGGGCACAACCCTAACATCTTTTGCCCCCAGTCTCAAGAGCTCCCTTTGCGTTCTTACCGATACGGCAATGTTCTTTTCTACTAACCGGGCGGCAGCCCACTCAACTGCCTGGCCGGCCCTGCCCTTCTCTCCCAGGTACTCGCGCCAGTAATCGCCCCACACCTCATGCCAGGTGATGAAGAGCTTCTGCCCTTTGAGGCAGGAGAGCAGCTTTGCCGAGAAGCAGGATAGATAAGGGAAATTCTGGCAGTCGATAACATCGCAGTCGGTGCGTAGAGAGAGAAGCTTGCCTGCGAAAAAAGCGGCCTCATAGATCGATCGCTTGCCTTTGTCATAAAGGGGCATGGTCGGGCAGATGCCGTGCAGGTGTACGCCCTCTCTCTGGATCTCATCATCTCCCGTCCACCACTTTATGCCGTAGCAGTGCACCTCATGGCCTCGCGCCGCCAGCCGGCGGGATAGCTCATAAATCCGCTTCTCTGCTCCGCCCTTTACCCAGGGGTAGACGGCGTCGTAAACATAGGCGATCTTCAACTCCGACACCTGGGAACTAATCATCCTGCTGCCCATTGCTCAGCAACAGCAGGCTGATGAACATCCCCGAGAAGATGGTCTGTATTCCCAGAATGGACAGAATCATGGCCATCATGGCGTTCTGGTACGCATCCAGTGCTCCGAAGCCTGTCGCCCCCCAGCTGAAGAGAACCTTTCCTCCGAGAAGAACGCCCAACCCGAGCAATAGCAGTCCCAGAAGCAACTCTTTTTCCAGGGAGTGGTAACTCATCAGCCTCTTCATCCTTCCCGAGCCGGATAGTCCGTAAGCGACTCCAAAAGCATCGAATTGCAGGCCGGCCAGAACCATCTGGTAGCCTATGATGAGCAGCAGTCCTCCCAGGATCAGAGAATGCATTCTCGATGTGCCCTGCAGATAAACTCCGGCTGCCAGGACCAGTCCCAGGCAGAGGGCCAGCAGGCCGGGAACGAGAAGAAAAGGCACAGGACGGTAGAGCATCATAAAGCGCATATGTCTCCAGCCGTCCGTGAAGGAGTGAAGTTTGGAACTGCCTTTGCGGGGATGATATGTGATGGGAACTTCTCCGATCCTCAGTTTCTTGGAAGCGGCTTCAATCACCATTTCCGAGGCGAACTCCATTCCGCCCGACCTCAGGTTCAGCCTTTGCAGGGCCTCGAGGGTTATGGCCCGCATACCGCAGTGTGCATCCGATATGCCGGCGGAAAAGAGCAGGTTCAGCACCCAGGTGAGAGTCGGATTTCCAATATACTGATGAAGAGCAGGCATTGCTCCCGGAAGTATCTCTCCTTTTAGCCGTGACCCCATAACCATATCGAAGCGGCCGCTCTGGAGGAGTTTGAGCATCTCCAACATTGCTTTTGGATCATAGGTCAGATCACCATCCATTAACACTATGTAATCCCCGTTTGCCTCCTTTAACGCAGTCAGATAGGCATTCCCGTAACCCAATTTTTCCGGCCTTAATAACTTCGCGCCGCATGATAAGACAATCCGGGCAGTCTCGTCCGTAGAGCTGTCGGCGACCAGAATCTCTCCCGGCAGCTTCATCTCGGCGAATGTCTCTTGGGCTCGCAAAATGACTTCGCCAATGGTCTCTGCCTCATTCATGGTGGGGATGATCAGACTGACTAAGGGCACAATCCATAGCGTTGTAGCTTCATATGTTAAGGCTTTTCCTTTACCCGGAGCAGGGAGCCAAAACCCTTTATATAATGTTTTCCTTATCGGGAAACATGGATGGAGTGAAGAGGAGCGAGAAGGCAGAGCTGCTTGCCGTTGTTCTCGTCGGCTTTTTGTTGAAGTTGTTTGCGGGGCGTAGTTCCCTAACTGAAAGCGGCGTTATTCTGCCTGGCTATGATGAGTTTTATCATATGCGCAGGATCTTATATACTGTGAACCATTTTCCGGACACTCTTTGGTTCGACTCTTACCTTAATTATCCGCATGGTTTGAATCTAACCTGGCCTCCTCTCTTCGATCAGCTCTGTGCCGCGCTATCTGTAGCCCTGGGCCAGCATAGCCAGGCAGGCATTGAGATGGTGTCAGCCTTGGTGCCAATGCTCATCGGCTGCATAGCAATCGTAGTGGTCTACTATCTGGTGAGGGAGCTATTTGATCGCAGAGTAGCTCTTCTGGCAGCTTTCATGACCGCTCTAGCTCCTTACTACCTCTTGTACACGATGTTTGCCGCCCTGGACCACCATTGCCTGGAGGTGCTTTTGCAGCTAATGTCTCTTCTCTTCATCGTCATGGCCCTCTCCCACCGCGAGAAGAGATACCTCTTTGCAGTCTTGGCCGGCCTGACAATGGCGGCTCTGGCATATACCTGGCAGGGCACAGATGTCTATCTCGGGATTTTTCTGATTTATGCTGTGGTCAAGATAACCCTGGATCTAAAGAACGGGTCGGATTCAAAGGATACCGCGACAACGCTCTTGGCTGCCTATGGCGTGGCTTTGATCCTGGTTCTTCCCTTCAGGAGCACTCCCTGGATGTCTCCCTCCTTCCTGGGATTGGCGGCAATGATCGTTGCCATATCCATCATTTATGCCCTCACTCATTTTATGTTGGCAAGGAAGCTTTCCTGGACGGCCTTTCCTCTGGGTATCCTGCTTCTAGCTGCCGTCTTTGCTCTTATCTCCCCGCTTACAGGCGGCTTGTTCGGATTAAGTGGCCTGATCCATTCAGGACTTGCGTACATCTGGGGGGGCGAGATGATCGGGAAGATCGGTGAAGCCGAACCTCTTATTTTTGATGCAGATACATTTTCTCAGGTCGTATTCTCTCGTCTTGGGTTGAATATTCTCTTATCACTGGCGGGGATGGCGGCCAGCATCGCCTTCATCCGGCGAAGCGATGCTGCAAAGAGACCCGGTCAGATCCTTCTTCTGGTGTGGGCCGTCTCCACCATCCTTCTCACCATTGGGCAATCCAGGTTCCTTTACATATCCACCATCTCGATGGGAGTGCTGATTAGCATTCTATTATTTTGGATCCTGGATTACGTCGCAAAGAATTTTGCAAAGCGCGAACAAAGTGCATCACCATGGCTGACTCTTGCTCTGTTGCTGTTTCTCGTTCTGCCTACCATGATCGATACCATCTCTTTTGCACAGAGTACACCACCTGCGGTGAGCGGAGATTGGTACCAATCTCTCATCTGGCTGAAGGATAACAGCAACACCACCAGTTATTATGATAATCCGGTCAAGAATGCAGAGTACAGCGTCATGAGCTGGTGGGATTATGGGAACTGGATTCTCTACTTATCCCAGAGGCCGGTGGTGGCGAATAACTTCCAGGCAGGTGTGGAGGACTCCGCCAAGTTCTACCTATCCGAGAGCGAGGAAAATGCGACTAGGGTGCTTGACGCGCGAAGATCCCGCTACATCTGGACTGATTACAATCTGATCTACGGAAAGCTGCCGTCTCTTACTACCTGGGCAAATGAGGATATTGACAGCTATATGAAAATGCAGGATTACGGGCTGCAAATTGCCGCTATACCAACGCAAAGGCTTTTCAATACAACCCTGGCGCGCCTTTACTTCTTCGATGGGGCAGGGACTGGCCATTTCCGGCTGATCTATGAATCACCCACATTCCTTGGCGAAAGCCCGGCAAAGAGCGAGGTCAAGATCTTCGAGTATGTTCCTGGCGCATTGATACGGGTAAAGACCGGCCCGGACCAGAGGGTGGGTGCATTGCTGAATATGACCACAAATCAGGGACGGTCCTTTACCTACGTGAACCAGGCATCATCTTCGCCAAAGGAGGGAGCTTTTGAGTTAAGGGTTCCTTACTCCACCGTGAGTCGTTACGAAACTCATGCTACCGGCCCCGTTATGGTATTCTCCGGCAACCAGGCCGGCGTGAAGATGCAAAACCTCGATGTGAGCGAGGAAGACGTTCTCAAAGGCAAGACCCTTGAAGTGTCACTATGAAGTCAACTACCGCGCCCTGTTGGGCACGGCTTCCCACTTCATTGCCAAAACTTGCATCACGGATATGTGTATTTAGTGGCTTTGACTCTATGGGGCGACGAGCTGTTCCATCCCTGTGAGGAGTATGTTCCTGGGATCTACTTTTATCAACTTTCGACCTGCACTTTGAAGCCTTGTACGAAAATTAGAAGGTAAATCAGGTTCCGGAGCGAGATAGTCAGTTTCGCTATATTAATGCAAACGATTATCAAGTTAATCGGTTCAAGATTATGTTCCCAGCAGCTCTATAAAAAAAGAAATAAGCGCCGAATTGTGTTGCGGCGCTATTGTTTTAATTTGATGCTTACACGCAGGGCAGCCAATCAACGCTGATTGCGCCGCATGTGGAGTTGCCCCAGAGCTGGATGAACTTCTCGATGGAGAAGACGCCAGTCAGGTCCTCGACAGATCTGCCGTACTCAGCATGGCGGCCTTTCAGCTGGTTGTCAGCAGTTGGGTCGCGGGAGATCCAGCCGATGTGGGCAACGCCGATGACGTTGCTGTTCAGGTTAGCTTCGAGAACACCGGTGCAGCAGGCTGGGCAGCCGGCATTGCCGTCTGGTCCCTGGTTGCCGTAGCCCCTGGTCTTGACCTCGGTGGTCTTCTGCAGGTGCTCAGCATGGGTGTACATCTCAGTCAGCACTGCGCCGATCTTGTAGTTCTGCACGCAGAGTTTCTCGACCCACTTCTGGTCATAGGTGCCGGTCTGGTAAGAGACGGGCATGTACTCGAACTCAGCTTCCTTGGTGAAGTTGATGTAGTCCATGGGGCATCCGCCGGTTGGGAACTTGCAGGTCAGGTCCCAGGTCTTAGTAACCTTGTTATAAGAGCCACCTATGGGTGCGCCGCCTCTCTGCAGCTGCCTCTCGGCCTCAAGCTCAGTTCGCTCGGTGATAACGTTACCGGAGCCGGACTCTTTCTCTACCAGTTTCTGGCCCTCAAAGCCAGTCTGGGTGGAAATGATCATCTCTACGTTCTTGTATCCAACGCCCTTCACCGATGCCTTTTCGTACATATAGTTGGCTGCACCGGCAGTGGCGACTATTGCCATGGCGATAATAACCAAAACAGCTATTAGTTTCCTCATTTCTTTCCCACCTCCACGATATGAGGATCGAAGGCTGCTTTTTAACGGCAACGAATGATCCATTAGTACATCACTCTGATTAGATCGCAGAATCCTGGCCCTAAGACACGGGATCGTTCCATCATAAAAGATGAAACCGCATGGTTTCGGCTTCGCTTTTAAGCATCGTCCGAATGCGTCAAATGCCACCCTATTCAGCGTGAGGCGCCTGATCCAATGATTTGAATTAGAGTTGTGTTTCTCAGGCACGATCGTTCTGATTAGGTTAATGGCATATAAACCTATCGAGCATGAAAACGAAAATTTTATCGTCCCAATATATGTGCTACCAATGCTTGTTTTATTCAATTGCAGTGCCCAGCAGCTTAAGATTTAAGAATCTATTGCATAGATATTTCTACAAAATGCGATCGAATTTAGCCCAATAGCATCTGAATA
>JAABPZ010000179.1 GCA_011391755.1 Methanothrix sp.
AGGGATGCTGCAGGCGGTGGGAATGGTTGAGCGCTTCCAGGGCAGCGTTGCCTTTGGGACAGAGAGAGCCGCGGCTGGTGGGGTGTTCCGGCATGTACTCTATGCCTGTTGCTCGCCCCTCATCCACTTTTATGTAAAAACCGCAGCCCACCCCGCAGTAGGGGCAGATAACGGCCACTTTTGCCTTTGCCTGCGTCACTGATCCCACCTATGTTCCTCAGGCTCGGGCGCGGTAGCTGCGCGTGATTCGGGCGGCCGCATCTTTTCGCAGCAACTCTGAGACTTCCCGGCCGCTACAACGATCGCACTTGACCGCCAGCCGGGCATCCTTTTGCCGGCCGATGACGCCGTATGGGCAGACCATGGCGCATATCCAGCAGCCCACACACTTATCTGCGTTCCTGTCTACCACTCCGCTCGTCGGGTCCTGCCACATGGCTCCGGTACGGCAAACCGCCACGCAAGCCGCATCCTTGCAGTGCCGGCAAATCATAGGCATCTTCTGACCCTCGACATTCTCCACATAGAGCCGGCGTAAGGATGCCGGCTTTTCAGATACGGCTGCCATGAGGCTCTTGCCTGAGGAATGCTCCAATGCGCAGGCGTTCTCGCAGGACTTGCAGCCCAAACACCGATCCAGACGGACGAATATTTCTTTCATGCCTGCTGCCTCACAGTCCCAGCTTCTTGCGCTGGCTGTCGATGTGATCGATCATAAGCTTTGCCGCCTTGAAGGGATCAGGCTCCACAGCGAAGCATGCACCCACTACATCTTTAGCGCCCGCCGTAAGCAGTCCGGCAACAGCCGCGCTTCCCAGGACGGGAGGCACACTGCCCAGCACCGTGTACACTCCTGAACCCACCACATAAGCTCCAATGGACACAGCCTTCTCGCTCATCCACTCCGGAGCGGCGCCGGCCGCAGGCAGGTCACTTATGTCCACGCCCAGTGCATTGGCAAGCGCCGCCGCCGCGACCAGAATGCGGCTGATATCCACGCAGGAGCCCATGTGCAGCACGGGCGGAATTCCCAGAGCCTTGCATACCCCCTTCAGGCCCTCTCCCGCCAGGTCTGCGGCCTCGGGAAGGAGCAGTCCGGCCTTGGCGCAGGCCTGGGCATTGCAGCCCGTGGTGAGGACCAGCACATTGTTTTTGATGAGCTCTTTTACCATGTTGATGTGGCCGTAATCATGAACGATCTTGGGATTGTTGCAGCCGACCACAGCACCAATGCCCCGCACAGCGCCGCTCTTGATCGCTCCGATAAGTGGATCGAGTGTGCCGCCCAAAGCGCTCACGATGGCCTCCACCGAGAAGCCAACCATGCATTTGGACTTTTCATGGGGGATGTGAACCTTGGCGGGATTTCTGTTGCCGTAATTCATGACTGCAGCTTCTACTATCGCCCTGGCGGTCTGCATTGCCGTTTCCTCATGAAATTCCATGTGCGTGGCTCCCGGGAATTTAGCCTTGGGAGAGGTGGAGATGAATCTGGTGTGGAAGCAGCCGGTGAGCGCTCCTAGCGCGGGCATGATGCACTGTATGTCCACAACCATGGCCTCTACCGCCCCTGTGGCCACAGCCAGCTCTTGCTGCAGGAAGTTGCCGGCCACAGGGACACCGTGGCGCATGAGCACCTCGTTTCCTGTGCAGCACATCCCGGCCACATTGATGCCCACTGCGCCCTGCTTTTTGGCCAGCTCCACCATCTCCTTATCTGCAGCCGCTGCCACAATCATCTCTGAAAGAAGGGGCTCGTGACCATGCACAATGACGTTGACCTGATTGGGCTCCAGGACACCCAGGTTGGCTTCCGAGAACGTGGGACTGGGAGTGCCGAACATCACATCCTGCAGCTCGGTAGCGATCATGGAGCCGCCCCAGCCGTCGGCCAGGCTGGCGCGCAGCCCCTGCAAGATGAGGTGCACATAATCGTTATCGACGCCTATATGAGTGCGGTGCATGATTTCTACGATTTCCCTGTCGATACCGCGCGGGTCGATGCCTAATTTTCTCCAGAGTTCGACTCTCTTGGCGGGTGCGCGGCGGGTGAACCGAAGGGGGCCATCCTGCTTTCCAAATTCAGACATGACGGCTTTTGCCAGAGCAATCTGCGTGTCCACGTCGTACTCCTTCATGAGCCGCTCCAGCTTGGCCTGGTCCTTGACCTGGTAGCTGGGGGCTTTGCCCTCGGACATGAGCTTGAAGGTATGGGCCACGCCTCTGCCGTGGTCGGAGTGGGCGGCAGCTCCTGCGGCGATGCTGCGCAGAAAATTGCGGGCAACGATTATGTCGGCCGTCGCTCCGCAGACGCCCTTGTCGGCGCCTTCTCCAAAAGGATCGATGCGGCAGGGGCCCATGTTGCAGTTTCGACAGCACAGCCCCAGCTCGCCAAAGCCGCATTGTGGCTGCTGTTTTTCCAGGCGGTCCCAGGCCGTCTCCAGGCCGGCTCTCTGGCAGACATCGAGCATCTCCCGGCTGGCGGGATCTATGGATCTATCACGAACATCCTTTGTCATATCAGTACCTCAATGATAATTTCTGAGCACAACCAGGTGCGAATCCGCCTGCAACTATTTAATGTTATTTTAAATTATTTAGGACCGTTTTAGAGAATATTTCTCAAAAGTGTAAAATTCTTATTATTTTATAAGATTAATATGCCCCACCATCATATCGCTGATAGATAAATCATTCAATATTAATTTCTATATTTGGTATTTTTGCTATTAACGGTTATTGTGCATACTTTATACTGCATTAGGAATTATTTAATTATACTTATCACATACGAAGTATTATTAAAGTTGACTGTCCCTTTTCGGGAAATGATTTATACGATCAATCAGCACTGTCCTCTTTCATGGGACATGTTTTTGTAAGTCCTCTCAATTGGGGTCTGGGCCACTCCACAAGAGATATTCCCCTCATTGAGGAGCTTTTGCGTCGCGGACATGAAGTGACAGTAGGCACGAGCGGCAATGCCCTGACCCTCTTGCAGAGAGAATGCCCCGAGTGCAATTTCATTCTTTTCAAGGATTATCCGGCACCCTACAGCGACTCTCGATTTTTCCTGCCTTCATTTATCGCAGGCATTCCCGCCCTACTGCGGGCTTTTGCGGTAGAGAGAAAGAGGCTGGCACAAATACTGGCTGAAAACAAATTCGACCTGATTATCAGCGACAACCGCATGTGCGTTTACAGTTCAAAGATTCCCAGCTACTTCATCTCTCATCAACTGCGCTACAGCATGCCCGGCTATCTCTATCCTTTAGAACTGATGACCATTCCCTTCAACGGCTTTTTTCACAGCAAATTCCAGGGCGTGATTGTGCCGGACATCGATCCCCAGGGCAAAAGCAAAAATTTGAGCGGCAAGCTCAGTCGTTCCAATCTGAACGTCACGAAGCGCAGGGTCTATTACGCCGGAATTTTGACCAGCACCAAAAAAATGGCGGTGGCGGAAGATCTGGACTATCTGGCCATCGTCTCCGGTCCCGAGCCGCAGAGAACCAGGCTGGAGGAGATCGTCATGAAGCAGGTGCAGACGCTCCCCGGTGAAAAGGTGGTGCTTCTGGGTAGCCCGCAAAAGGACCTGCATCAAAAGGTGGACGCTCACACCACGGTGCACTCCTACGTCTCCACAGAGGAGAAAGCAGTGCTCATGAACCGGGCCCGCTTCATCATCGCCAGGTCCGGTTACACCACGATGATGGAATTGGCGGAGCTGGACAAAAAGCACGGGCTCTTCACGCCCACCCCCGGCCAGACTGAGCAGGAATATCTCTCTCGCTACTACGCCAGGCAGGGCTGGTTTTTATCCAAGAGCCAGTACAAGCTCAAACTGGCCGAGGACGTGGAAGAGGCCATGCAGTACCGGGGATTTCCAAAGATGGCCAAGACAGAGGAGAATGTAGAGCGGCTGTACCAGCAGGTGCTGAGGCAACATTTAAACTGAGATTGCCATCAGGAAGGATTTGGGATGAATAGAAAACTAGTGGGCCTACTGTTGATTAGTGTTCTGATATTCGCAGGCATAACCGATTCGCTGGCGATGCAAATATTCGTAAAGACGTTGGCGGGCAAGACAATTACATTAGAGGTGGAACCCAGCGATACCATCGAAAATGTCAAGCAGAAGATTGAGGATAAAGAAGGTATCCCTCCAGGCCAACAGCGGCTAATCTTCGCGGGCAAGCAACTGGAAGATGGCCGAACGCTGGCGGACTATAACATTCAGAAGGAATC
>JAABPZ010000180.1 GCA_011391755.1 Methanothrix sp.
ACCGTCCCAAGGCACTAGCTGCACCCCGTCGCACTTCACTATTCTGGTCTTGAGTGAGCCTGAGAAGATCCTGCCAACCTTGAGCTTTATCGGGCAGAAGCGCAAAGGATGAACCCAAGGCACTAGCTGCACCCCGTCGCACTTCACTATTCTGGTCTTGAGTGAGCCCGTGAAGATTTTGCCAACCTTGGATTTTATCGGGCAGAAACGCAAAGGATGAACCCAAGGCACTAGCTGCACCCCGTCGCACTTCACTATTCTGGTCTTGAGTGAGCCTGAGAAGATCTTGCCAGCCTTGGGTTTTATCGGGCAGAAGGAAAATGGATGTACCCAAGGCACTAGCTGCACCCCGTCGC
This sequence comes from Methanothrix sp., assembly GCA_011391755.1. Classification (GTDB taxonomy): domain Archaea; phylum Halobacteriota; class Methanosarcinia; order Methanotrichales; family Methanotrichaceae; genus Methanothrix. The sequence goes on from JAABPZ010000180.1 coordinate 357, forward strand.
ACTTCACCATTCTGGTCTTGAGTGAGCTTAAGAAGATCTTGCCAACCTTGGGTTTTGTCGGGCAGAAGGGCAAAGGCTGAACCAAAGGCACGGGCTGCAGCCCATTGCACACTTCCATCCTTGTCTCGAATGAGCCTGAGAAGATCTTGCCAGCCTTGGGTTTTGTTAGGCAGAAGGGCAAAGGCTGAGGCCAATGCATGAGCTGCGTCCCAACGCACGGAACTATCTGGATCTTGAGTGAGCCTGAAAAGATCTTGCCCTCCTTGGTTTTTGTCTGGCAAAAGAGCAAAAACAGAACCCAAGGCATTAGCTGCGGCTCGCCGCACGCACCTATCCTGATCTTGAGTAAGCTTGTGAAGATCTTGCCCTCCTTGGGTTTTGTCAGGCAGAAGGGCAAAGGCAGAATCCAAGACTTCGTCTGCGACCCATCGCACGTAGCTATCGCGGTCTTGAGCGAGCCGGTGAAGATCATGCCAGCTTTGGTTTTCGTCAGGCAGAAAGGCAAAGGCTGAGCCAAGGGCATCTGCTGCCTTTTTTCGATCCTCAATCCTGTTGCTTGAGGCCATTGCATGAATCTCAGCCTGGCTAATCAATTAGGCCCACCGAGAAGACATCATCCCTCAAAGATTAAAACTTTGCCAGGATTGTTCGAAAATGCACAATCGGATATTCGATATTTTCTTATAGGTAACTCTCCATTGACCGGGTGGCATATAATGTACGAGGATAGAATAGTAATCGATGCGGCAGTTCGGCATGGAAAACCGATCATAAATGGCACCCGTATCCCTTTAGAGATAATTGTCGGCTCACTTGCAGGCGGCATGGAGATCGAAGAGATCGTCAAGGAATATGACCTGCAAAAGGAAGATGTCCTGGCGGCCCTGGCATAGGCAGCCCGGGTAATTGCAGGCGAAGAGATCACTGCCTATGCCCAAGCCTAAATTTCTCGTCGATGCCGATATGCCGAGAATCAGTTAAATGGTCGCTAAAGAGCCCAGGGAGTATCAATCGCAATGCATAACCTATCTGAGAAAATTGATCGCGCCGTCCAGATGATTAGATCGCTCGGCGGCGACAAAGTCAGATTCATCATTCTCTACGGCTCAGCTTCTGTTGGCAGGATGAAAGAGGATTCGGACATCGATATCAGCGTATACTACGATGATGCTGATGCCTCCGAGTTCCGCCTCAAAGTCTTATCCGAGCTCTTTGATGATGTCTATGATATCAAGATCTTCCAGCAGCTTCCTCTTCCTTTGCGCATGCAGGTTCTAAGAGGTAAAGTCCTGTACGCAGATGACACGCCCTTTATGTATGACAAAGCCTATGAGACCATTAAAGAGTTTGAATCCTTCAAGCGCAGATACTACGATTACCTGGGAATAGAATCCCTCACGTAAAGCATGAGGCATGCAATGACAAGAAAACGAAACCTCAGAACAGAGCTGATAAGATCAAAATTGGTTGACATCGAGGACAGCGTAAGCCTTGTGGAGGAGAATCTTCCCTCAAGCTACGAGGAGTTTTCAGAGCTCGGGCTGGTCAAGGATGGAATCTACAAGAGAATGGAGTTCGCCATCGAAAATATTATCGATATCTGCTCAATAATTAGCTCAGACCTGCGCCTCAGCGTTCCGGAAAGCGAAGAAAGCTTTGTGGAAAGCCTGGCCAGTATTGGGATTCTAACTCAGAATATGGCAGAAAAGACCCGAAGGATGAAGGGATTTCGAAATATAATCGTCCATAGATATGGCAGGATCGACGACCTTTTGGCTCACAAGATCTTGACAGAGCATATGGAGGATTTCTACGAATTTATCGAATCAATCGAGCGATTCCTGGAAAAAACCAAAGAGCAATCGGACCGGCAAGACTTTTAGGGAAAATGTCCAGCCAACCAGCGCAGCCGCTCCCGGGCCTGCCTGCCCGCGCCCGCGCGTGCGAGCGTCCGCCTGGCGCCCGAGAGTCCCTTCTCGATTGTTACAGAAGGCCCGATTGCCTGGCGGCATGCTTTGCCCCTGCACCGCTGGTTTGTGTCACAAATTATGATGAAAAGGATGAATAATAAATGAACCAGGGAGATACGAGAGATTTAATCATCACACGCCTCTTTGATGCACCTCGAGAACTTGTCTGGAAGGCATGAACAGAGCCCGAGCGCGTTATGCATTGGTGGGGGCCCAAAGGTTTTACATCACCAGTTTCCAGGATCGATCTGCGAGTGGGCGGCGAGTATCACAGCTGCATGCGATCACCAGACGGCAAGGACTATTGGAGCAAAGGCATCTTTCGTGAAATCGTAGCATTTGAGAGGCTGGTCATGACCGATTCTTTCGCAGATGAGAAAGGCCACACAGTCTCTGCTTCCTACTACGGCATGAGCAAATACTTTCCGCTTGAATTGCTGATAACGGTAATCTTAGAAGATCATGACGGCAAGACAAAGCTTACCCTGCGCCATGCAGGCATGCCGCCCGGCCCGGATAGTGAGGGGGCAGAGCAGGGCTGGAATGAATCCTTCGACAAGCTTGCAAAATACCTGGAAACTGAGAAATCGATCATCTCCGGGAAAAATGTCCCCCATTTTGAGCTTTCGTCAGATCTAGAGGTCGTCATAACTCGCATCTTTGACGCGCCGTGCGAGCTGGTCTTCAGGGCGAGCACTAACCCTGATCTGATACCGCAGTGGTGGGGGCCGAAACGATTTGCGACTACTGTGGAAAAGATGGACGTAAAAGCGGGCGGAGTATGGCGATTCATTCAGCGCGACCAGGACGGCAATGAGTACGCTTTTCATGGCGTTTACCGGGAAATCGTGCCGCCGGAGCAAGAAGTGCACACCTTCGAATTTGAAGGCATGCCGGGCCATGTAATACTTGAAACGTCGAAGTTCGAAGAGTTCGAAGGCAAGACCAAACTGACGGTCACAGATCTCTTCCAGAGCGTTGAGGATCGCGATGGCATGTTCAACTCCGGGATGAAAGAAGGAGCAACCGAAAGCATGGACCGCCTCGAAGAAATAGTTTTAAAAACTTTGAAGGTGTAACAACAAGTGATCAAGCAAAATCAGAACGAGGAGGAAAGAAGAAATGTCCAGTATAGTACACTTTGAAATACCAGCAGATGACATCCAAAGGGCAAAAGCATTCTATTCCAACCTTTTTGGCTGGAAGATTGAAGACTATCAAGGCATGGATTATGCGATGATCGACGTTTTCGGCGCTCCCGGAGGGGGCATGATGAAGAGAATGCACCCGGAGCAACAAATTACAAACTACATCGGAGTCCCGTCAGTGGATGAATATGCAGCCAAAGTTGAAAAGCTGGGCGGCAAAATAATTATTCCAAAGAAAGCCGTTCCTGGAATGGGGTATTTCATAATCTGTATGGATACTGAGAATAATGCCTTTGGCATCTGGGAGATGGATCCCACAGCGAAATAATGGCGCGAGGAAGTAGGGTTGCAGTCTTCTTAACCCTATTTCCATCATGGGCCAAAACTTTTTATGGACTGAGATCAAACATATTCAGCGATTAGCATGGCTAAATTATTAGGAGAGCCTGGAAAAACCACCCTGAAATTCTGCTCAGGCACAGGGATTGAGGAGTTCAAACAGGAATTTTATCTGATGAATTCTGAGGCAGCAGCCTTTCTAAGAGATCTGGCCCAGCAGATTGAAGCAGGAGGTAAGATTGAAGTAGCCTATGCAAGCTTGTCCCTCTCTATCAATCCCACATACCCAATCAAGCTTGAAGTGGAATACGAGAAAAATGAGCTTGAGATTGAGATAAAGCTTAAGGAGGTGCCCTGAAATTTCGCAAAGGCACTTCTCATATCAATATCTTCCAGCAGCTTCCTCTTCCTTTGC
>JAABPZ010000181.1 GCA_011391755.1 Methanothrix sp.
TGTTTGCACTTCCCTGAATCACCGCGACCGCCGCGAGACCCGCCTCCGCGCGCATTCTTATGCTTGCCGTGGTAGGTTCTGTGCCCTCTTTTTTCCTTCGTCTTTGGTCTAACCATGGTTCTACCTCATCCTCTTGATAAGATCCGCCAAATCCGTGCGAAAGCCCAGATCTCCGCCCTGTTGCGCGGTCTTCTTGATGGTCTTTAAACCCTTGCGGGCCGGATGGAGCCGGAATATGGGCTTGATTTCCAGATCCTTCAGGCTTGTTGCCCCAGAGGTGATGGCACGGGCCAATTCTTGGAAGGAGCCATAGGATGTATTCTCTTTCAAGAACTGCTCTGTCAGCCGCCTGTTTGCACTCAGTCGTCCCCGCTTCTCCAAAAGCATGGCCAGCGTGTCATCGTCTATCTTGCCCCAGGCAACATAGTCCTTTACCTTCTGGATCATGCCCTGGTAATGCGCATCTTCTTTGACGACGATGCAATGGTTGACTCTGTGGATATGCAGCATCGCTAAAGTTGACTTGATCCCAGGCCGAACGTTCAACTCGCCTCTCAATCTCACTATGGCAAACATATTCAAGCCCTCACAGTTACAGTATTGATGAGTGCATTGTAGGTCGCCTTGGCGAAATTGATAGTAGTCCTGGTCGAACCTGCCGTTCTTGTCCACACATCCTTGATGCCGGCCATGTCCATGACCTTCTTGGATGTGTCGCCGGCAGCAATGCCTAACCCTCTAGGCGCCGGAATAAGTACGACTCTGACGCTTCCTGACTCGCCAATTACCTGATAAGGCACAGTGTGCGCCTGGCCGCAGCCGCATTCCCAGCTACCGCAACCTCGCTTCACCTTCATGATATTGCGCTTGGCACTATCGATGCCCTTCTTGATGGCTTTGCCCACCTGAACATCCTTTCCTTCGCCAAGTCCAATGTAGCCGTCTCTGTTTCCCACAATTACCGTGGTTCTGAATTTGACTCTCCTTCCGGAGTCTGTCATCCTCTGAACCATGTTGATATCCAGAACTTCATCCTCTAGTCCCGGTATCAGCACATCTATCAGGCCGGCCTCCTTAATAGGCAGACCTGAGGCAATTGCCTCATCGAAGGAGGTTACTTGGCCCTCAAAGACGAGCTTGCCCAGCCTTGTCTTGGGGATCCACTCTTCCTGGTAAAAATCACGCTTCTTTTTCCGATCCATAAGTTCACCCCAGTATCTTCTCTCGAACCTGCTCGAATTGGGCCACGATATCTACTCCCGTGTGCTTCTTTATGTGCTCGCCAGAAATCCTCTTCTCATCAGGGAAGATCTCCGAGCCATGAGGCACATTTACACCTGCATCTACGATGCCTTTAATGGCAGCATAGATTCTGTTGCCTTTAGTGGAGGCATGCAGACCAATATCTGCGATACCCTCATCAATGCCCAGGGCCAGCATCTTCTTGCCGAAGATAAGGCCGGTAAGATAGGCAGCAGGTACATTGCTCCTGCTAAAGGTATATCCAAAGTTCAACAGCTCTCGGGAATTAACCGTCAGGAGTGTTTTATCGCCTTTCTGCTCCGCCACTACCAATTGCAGCAATGTGTTGGCATTGCTCTTCCGGACAACAACACGGGGTTTCTTCGATAGTATTAGCTTATATCTAACGTGATAGTTGGTTTTGCCCTCTCTTCTTCTTCGGAAGGGGACTCTATATCTCGGTCCTGTAGCCAAGTTATTCACTCCTGGCAAGGCCCTTAGCCTTGATGAATGAGTTCATGTGCGCCAAACTTCTGTACTCGCCGCCCTTGGATTTGCGATAAAGCAAGCGGTAGGCATGGCGATCTATCTGGCCGCCTTCACGAAGCTCGCAAAGCTTCTTTCGCAGAGCCCGGATTTTGGTCATCCACTGCCTTTTTCTGGGGGATCGGGCACCTTTGGCGCCTCTCCTATGTCCCGCTCCTTTGCAGTGACCATAGGCGCGCTTTGCTGCTCTGGCCCTGATTCTGCCTCGGCTGTTGCCCTTCTTGGGCTTGGCCTTGATATTTCCGGCCTCTACCTGGGAACGAATGTCCTCTCGGGTAATGGCATCGGAAAGCTCGCTTGCCACTTCTGGATCGGGATTGATCCAGACCCGGCTCTCGCCAATTTTAAGCTCGGCTGCGGCCAGGCGCCGCTGCGTTGTTAAGCCCGGCATTTCTAGGCACCACCCTTGGGATTGAGCACCCTAAGGCCTGCCTCAGCTGCTTTTGCCTGCATCTCCAGGCGCTTCTTCATGCCAACGCCCGATGCTATGCGTACAACAAAGCCCTGCGCCTTCAGCACCTCGGCCACGTTATTAACCAGTACCTCAGGAAGGCCGCAGGGATGAAATCCCTTAACTGCCTTGGGGCTTCCATAGCCGACTCTAACCAGCTTGCCTTTAGCAGCAATCTGCTGCCGGAGCTTGTTGTGCAGGCCGCGAGGCTTCCGCCAGCTGGTGGCAAGCCGCTTCTTTTTATGTGAATCATGAAGGTTGAACTCAGGCTTCTTTGATTTCTGCCGGGTTCTTACTCTCAGCAACCTCTCTGCCATCCTTGTCACCTCTTGTCCACCAGGTATATCCCGTCTTGGAATATCCTGATATCGAAACCACGCACCCTGGTAGCCTGCTCAATATTGGCCATCGTCTGGCCAACTTGCTCCTTGTCGATGCCTGTGATCGTTACTTCATCTTTGCCTATCTCGACCTTGGCGCCCGGTAAGATCTTGGCGGATCGAGACTTCCTTTCGCCCAGGAAATTGGTTATAATGAGCTCGTTGGAAGCTTCCTTGAGCTGTATGGGGAAGTGAGAGTACACGACCTTCATCTTGTACTCATAACCTCGGCTTACGCCTGCAATCATATTGCTGATGTGCGCGGCTAGTGTCCCCACCATCGCCCGGTGCTGCTTTCGATCGAGCCTGGAATTCACGATCAGTTGAGATTCCTCGTTCTTGATCTCTATCTCAGGATAGCTAAGCTGCCTGCGAACCTCACCTTTCGGCCCCTTAACCGTGACGGTATTCCCGTCTATGGTTACGGCAACTCCTTCTGGGATCTCTACCGCTCGTGCAATCTCTTTGACCATTGCGACCACCTAGTATACGTAAGCCAGGAGCTGCCCGCCCAGGAATTGGTTCCTGGCATCAGAATGGGCCATGACTCCCTTACTGGTGCTCAATATCAGAACACCGAAGTTCCTGGCGGGGAGGAATCGCTTCTCCCATTTCTCCATCTCGGTCACCTTGGTTGAAAACCGGGGCTTAATTACGCCACATCGGTTGATCCTTCCCAGGAGCTTTACTCGGAACATTCCCGACTTTCCGTCGTCAACAAATTCAAACTCGCCTATGTATCCTCTATCCGCCATAACCTTCAGAGCTCTTCCTATGAGCTTGGAGGCGGGATGAATGATACATTCAGGCTTGCCTACGCTCTCCGCATTCTTTATTACGGATAGGGCATCGGCCAGTGGATCCAATAACAATGCAACCACCTACGAATATTTTTCAAAACCCATCTCAGGGGCGATCTCTCGGAAGCACTGCCGGCAAATGTATATCCCGTACTTTCTTATCAGGCCGTTTTTATTTCCACAGCGCTTGCACGGGTTTGCACCTCTTCCGAAGATCTTTTTTCCTTTCTTCATGCTGCCTCCAAGATCTCAATGCCGAACTTCTTTGAGACGAACTCGATAGTATCGTCTTTATTCAGCCTCTGTCGGCTGGGAAGTTTCTTTTGCGCCACGCGCCGCATTGCAATCCGATAGCCGGCTCTCTTCAAGGCCACAGATACGTCCATGCCGAATATGCCTATATCCGGATCGTATCGCATGCCTGGAAAGTCGGTGTGCTCCTCAATGCCGAAAGAGAAGTTGCCTTGCATGTCGAACTGGCTCCTTTTCAAGCTATTTCCTGCAGCCTTCAGGGCTATGATAAGGAAATCCTCAGCCGCTTTTCCTCGCAAGGTAAGCTTTGCACCTATGGGCTCATTTTTTTTGATCCCGAAGGTAGGCAGAGTCTTCTTGGCAATAGAACGAACGGGCTGTTGTTTGGTAATGGCCTTCATGATGGTTTCAGCATTTACCAGCCGCTGCCCGCTCTCTCCTACGCCCACATGCACGACAACCTTGTTGACGCGGGGAATTAGATTGGCATTCATCTAAACTGCCCCCAGCTTGATGACAGGCTGATCTTTTCCGATCATGTAAACGTAA
>JAABPZ010000182.1 GCA_011391755.1 Methanothrix sp.
TCGGACACGAGAGATCAGCCGGTGCAACGGTGTCGATTTATTTTAGTGTTTGGTTCCAGGAATCTAACCGCAGCGAGGAAGTATCTTTACCAAATCGTCTTTGTGCCTTTGTGGTGAGCATGTAGGTAGTAGTAGTAGTATTGGTAGCAGTAGTAGTAAGCTCTCCTACCACATCCTTTACTCAAAAGACGGCTCCTCGCTATTCTCTGTGGAATAACTGATTCTCACGCGAAGCCGCAAAGACGCGAAGGCTAGTAAATACGATCGCATGCATTGGACGAAAAATAGTAATAGATCAATTACTGTCATGAATTTATTTCATCTGAACTTCGCGGCTTCGCGCCTTCGCGTGAAACCGTATTTTATGCCAAGCTGCAAATGGTTCAAGAAAAATAGAATTAAAGCTTTACTCACTCGGAATAGCGAAGAGCCCCAAAAACCAAACCGCAAAGAAATGGCCATAAATTGAGATCACCTATGAACGGGATTTTTTTTAGATATGGCCCCGACCAGGCTTGCTGCCTCATCCGGCGTTAGATCCTCCGGCCTTCTCTCCAAAAGGGCAGCATCCAGCTCTGCGATTGCCCGCCGGCCTGCTCCCAATGCCGCCAAACCCTTCTTGACTTTTTTGCGTCTATTGTTGAATAGCCCCTCGGCCAGCCTCATGAAATCCGCCCCGTCCGCCAGAGGCCGGTCCGATCGGGGCTGTAGCCGCACGACTGCTGAGTCAACCTGAGGCATTGGTCGAAAGGCCATCTTGGAGACCTTCTCCAAAATCTCGATCCGGCAGAAGAAGCCCGCTACCATGGCCAGACGGCCGTACTCGCTGCTGCCAGCGGCAGCCACCATTCGCTGTGCAAACTCCCACTGGTACATCAAAACGGCCGTCTCAAAGGGCTGGGAGAGCAAACGGTAGGTGATCTTAGACGAGATCTGATAGGGAAGGTTGGAGACGATCTTATTGTAATGAGGAAGCGATACCTTCAGTGCATCGCCCATTATCACCTGAACGTTAGAAAAGCGGCCGGAAAGCTGCGCGGCCAGGTCGGGATCTATCTCCACCGCAAAAACATGGCCGGCTCGAGAGGCCAGCGCTTCGGTGAGATTTCCAGACCCCGGTCCAATCTCCAGCACATTGTCCTTTCGCCCCAGATCGGCATAGTTCGCAATGCGCGATATGGCAGCGCGATCCATCAGAAAGTGCTGCCCCAGCTTCATCTCGAGCGGGGCATTGTGGTAAAGACGCGGTATTTGATCTTGTCATCCATCAGCTCGTCCTCGACGCGCCTGTAGATTATCTTCTCGGGATTGTGTAGCCCCTTCACCCTCTCCATCAGATCAGCAAAGTTCTTGAAAACTCCTTTCTTGCGCTCATTGAGCACCGCCCACATCAGCTTTTTGCCGATTCCAGGTAGCAACTCCAGAGCGTGCATGCGCGTAGTAATGGGTCCGGCCTCGTTAAAGTAACGAATGAACCGGGCCTCGTTTTCCAGGATTATGCTCACAATCTGATAAGTTAGCTCGAGCTTGGCGTTGTTAGACAGCTCTGCATAGTCGATTCTACGATTGACATGGTCTATGATATCACGACTACCGCTGCCGATGTAGACTCGAGTTCCGGCTGTAGGAACTACACCCTCCTTGGGTGTCATCTCCATGAGAACGAAGTTGGCTTCTCCTACGGCCTGGATAAGAGGTTGCTTTTGGTAGCTCCGAGAGTCTGGAGTACGTCCATAGGGGAGGTAATCGAGAATCCTAGCTACCTCTTCTCTCTTCGGCGGTCTCCCCTCAGGCATGTGCCTTTACCCCCTGAATACGATCTCTAAAATATTGTTGAGCTCTTCTTCGCTTAAGGTGAACCGTTCCTTGGCATAAATCGCCCTCAGTTCATCCTTCGTGACGGGCCTGACATCGGCGATCTTTACGGCAATTACCTTGTTCATCTTTTCCAGTTTCATGAGCTCCGCTACCATTGCCAGGCTTTCTTCTGCCGTGCCCTTGCTAAAGAGCTCTGCATGTCTGATAGCCCGGCGCAGTTCGTAACCCAGTTCCTCTTCATCAACTCGCTTCAGTCGGATCTGGTCTAGGATCTCCCTGACCTCCGCCATGGTCAGGATGTCCTCCTGCAATACGCTTTTAACAATCATCTATTTTTGTGCTGTCAGATGTTCTGGTAATGTGATCAAGGTCTTGGTGGCGTTGCCATCAGTGACCCTCAGGACAAAGGCTCTACCTCTCGTTCCTATAACCTCGCCCGTCTTTCCGTGGAACCTGGGGTGAGGCATACCCTTGTGTATGCTCGGATCGATGATCACGTGGACCATTGCGCCCGTCTCGAACTCCTGAATCGCCCTGACTACCGGGGATATGCCCCTAGCCCTGACTGTCCTGCTCAGCTTGTCTCTTGACTTCTTCCGCATTCCGTGATGATGTGCCATCTGATTCTCCACCTACATCTATTACATCTAATTCTTCGACGATTGCATCGACTCTAAGGATTTCGGCGAGGTTCGGGCGGGTTCTGCCTCCGTCTCCGGAGATCAACTCCTTGATATACAGGCCGCTGTCGCCTCTAATATTTATGCGGGCCAAGTTGCCCGTAACCTCTAGTAGATCAGCGCTATGAACTTTCCTCACCCTGACTTTATCTGCCCTTCGGTGAGACACGCGGGTTGGCGTACGCTGATCGATCGGCCCTTCCAATTCTTTCAGGACAGATTTAAGCTTTTCTTCTGTAACCTCAGCACCAAGCCTTACCAGGGCGGTGTAGGTCTTCTCAAATGTGGCCTCTTTGAGCTTCTCAACCATTGCGGAATATGCCTTGGCGAGGCCCAAGACCTCCACTTTGCCGGCAGCATGGCGGTTGATCTCTGCCTCCAGTGCGGCCAGATCGATTGTCCTGATGAGGGGGCGCACCGCCTCGACAATGAAGGGACGACCGGTGCCTATCATGCGAGCGTCGATGTCCTCGCGACCTGCACCGTGAAAAACGGTGTCTTCGGCTGCGGCTGCCGCCATCACTGCTGGGCGGATCAGCTCATCCACTGACTCGGGGTACATTTTGCCCGTGCCCTGGCAGCGCGGGCAGCCGCGACCGCGACATTCGCGACAGGGCCAGCGTGTCTGGGGAATGCCGCGCACGAGCTTTTTGTAGCGCCCGCGAATGAAGAGTGACGCGATTTGCAGCTCCACCTCGCCTTTTTCCAAATTGAGGTGAACTACCACATCCGGATTCTTCAAATCAACCGTCTTCCCTGTCTGAATGGAAAGCCTTTTTCCCACCTCGCGATTCAACTCCGACTTGAAGGGCTCGGCGTGGGTGGAGCCGCCGTCCGCCTGCAAGAGCTCCTCATTCTCAGAGAGAAGGCCGGACATCCTTGTCCCTACCACCAGGGTCTCGATCTCCCGGCCCGCGATGGCAGCAGCCGCTTTGTCCGCCCAGGCATCCAGATTTGCGGGGGTCATCTCGCCCAGGCAGACCGTGCAACGGGCATCCTCCTCGTCTTTGCGGCCCAGTTTGAGGCGCGCCGACCGGAAGGAGGGGGCCAGCTCTTCAAGCAAGGCGCGGTCGTCATCGACGGCGGCCTGCATGGCCAGGGCCGTCTTGAGGGAGCGCCCGCGCTCGGCATTGGTAAGGCCGGTGGAGAGCATGGCGAACTGGCGGCCCAGGCAATTGTCGCAGATGGGGCCGAAGCTGATGATCTTTCGGGCCGTGTCAAGGATGTTGTCTTGGGGATTCTCTGGATTCTCAAAATTGTCTTCACTCATAATGACTCTTCAGACCTTGGGATCGAGCTTCTGGTTTATTTAAGCTTGTACTTGATCCATCCAGGAGAGGTCTCTGCCAATGACCAGCTCCTGCATTTTTGCATGATGAGTGTTCTTCATGGGAACTAGCCGCATAGAAAATCCATGACTTCTGGACAGCTCTTTTACCTCCTCAGCATTGTCATAGGTAATCAAGAAGTCTCCCCTAAGCGCTTCACAGATGGTAAACAATTCTTCGTGATCGATATCGCAGTATTTGTAGAGTCTCTTGCCCGCCTTCTTTCTTCCTGCCGTGTAAGGAGGATCGATGAAGAATACTGCATCCTCTCGGTCCGAAAAGTCTCGCATGACCTTCAAGCCGTCCTCTGAGCGAAAATCAATTCTACTGGAGACTTTTTCAAGATTCAGAAGCCTCTTAGCCAGCGTTTTCGGA
>JAABPZ010000183.1 GCA_011391755.1 Methanothrix sp.
TCATTATGGATGGGAGACGAGAGTAAATAAGCCTAAGGCCTGTCCCAGGTGCAAAACCAGGCTGGATATGAAGAAGATAAAGAAGGCCTGAAGGAAAAATTCAGGCCCTTATCTCTATTGTCCATTGCGTGGATCTCTGTAATAAAACAACCAAAGATAGTGACTTTTTTTCAAAATTTCGAAGAATATTCGAAGAATTTATGGTGAGGAAAAAGCCCCGAGCGTGATTCGAACACGCGACCTATTGATTACAAGTCAATCGCTCTGGACCAGCTGAGCTACCGAGGCGTTAGGCTCGACATATTTTCCATCTTTACTTAAAGGCTTTGCCCTTGCCGACCCCTTCTCGTGAAGGACCTTTTTCCCGGCCGCGAAGCAAGGAATAATTCGTGCCGGGATGGCGCCGGTCAAAGCCGCCAAGCAGACCCTTAGCAACCCCGCGCAAGGTATCGGTATTGCACAATTTCGCGGCATTCTCAAACCCCAGATCCCGTCCGATGGCATAAAGCCGTACCTCTTTTTCAGGAATACGCCGCAGTGGCTTGATCCAGGCAGCCCTCTGCTCTTCTTGATCTGAGCTTTCCCGTGCAACTGCATCCGCATTGCCCTGCAGATAGCTAATAAAGATCTCCCGGGCCTCATCATCTAGGGTCTCGCTGGTGGCGAGAATGTCGGCTCCATTCTCCTCTGCCGTGCCAAAAAAGAGCTCCCTCTTTTGGGCAGAGTGGACGATGTGGGGCGTTTCATCCGGCAAAGG
>JAABPZ010000184.1 GCA_011391755.1 Methanothrix sp.
GGGCCTGGTCTGCGGTGGGGCTTGTTTTTTTCCCTTCATCGATGATGACGGCCAATAGATCGATATCTCTTCGGTGGATAAAGAGATTCTTGAGGACAAATGCCAGCGTAGCGCTCTTTCTCCCCCCATCCAAGCCCAAGGCTATGCGCGAGCCGGGGCCGAAGAGACCCGTCTTACGCAGCGTCTCCCTGATCTTGCGGTGCACATCCTCTTCAAAATGCACCCGGCATAGATGCTTGCCCGAGTACCTCTGATAGATAATGGCACTCTGTGGGCATTTGTCGCACTTGGTCATTTTGGCTTTCTCCTTTAGAGGGTTCTTCGCCAGTTTCCAATTACTATTATGGCTCGCGCCCTTTCAGGCGATCTTGAATCGAAGCAGTGCCGCCACGCCGCCCAAAGAGCGCAGCCGATCTCCCGGTTCAAACTCCGAGCTGAAGATCACTACCTTTCCCCGGGCATCGGCCACTTCGCGCATGACATCATCCACCCTTCCCCGGCGGGCCAGCTCATCCAATACCAACAGCTTTTCAATCGCGCCGTAGTTCTTGGCGGTTTCCACCTCTTTTATGCCGTAGGCGGCTTTGCCGTTCGTGGCGATCTCCCGGAAGAGATCTTCAATAAGCAAAGCCTCGCGGGCGATGCGGCTGGATTCAAGAACACTCTTTACCGCACCGCGACGCAAAACCTCCTGAAATCCGGATCGCCCTATGGACGAGGTATCATCCATGGCAATCCTTTTGGCTAAATCGGGAAGGCTGGAGTCTATAACCTTCTTTAAATCCTCTTTGGTAAAGCCGGGTCCCGCCAGGATTACCTCTGCGCTGTCCTTTGCGGTCGTATCAATCGCCTGCGCCACGTCCCGCATAAAGCCGGCCCGCGTATCTTCACCACTGCCTTTGTTGCTACCCTGTCGTATCTCTGCTGCCATCTGCACCCCGAACTGGCGCAAAACGCCGATGGTGGCCTCGCCCTCCTCCACCAGGGCAATGATCACGCGCGGTCTCTGCGACTCGGCTACTGCCTCATCTATGCGCGCCAGAAGGTCCGGCCTCCAGTGGTACTTGAGGATGGACAGATCCGTCCCCACCTCGATATTCAGAGTATGATACGCCCCGACATCCATGCCCGACTTGATAATGCCGTGCAGGCGCAGCCAGTTGGAATACATATGAAACTCGATATCTTCCACCTTGACCCCCAGGCGCACCGTCTTTCTCTCCATCTTCTCCGGGCGCGCCTTGTCGGCAATGGCGGGAACCTTCCTGTGCGTGAGGGCAAAGACCAGATCGCCCCGCGAAATCAGGTGCTGTAGATGCCATAGATCATCCAGCGATTCAGGGAGTAGGGCGATCTCCCCTTCGTCGCCTCGCAGATTCTTCTTCAGGACGCGCATGAAATCTACCTTCTAATCAAAAGGCTTAAATCATTGTGCATCGAGGGAGGGTGTCGAGCCGCCATAACTCAGTTGGTAGAGTGTCTGGCTGTTAATTGCTAAGGAAGCAGTAACCAGAATGTCACAGGTTCGAGCCCTGTTGGCGGCGCATTTCTTTTGGGCCTGTAGCTCAGTCCGGTTAGAGCGCTCGGCTCATAACCGAGTGGTCGCCGGTTCAAATCCGGCCAGGCCCATGCCTGCATAATCATGGTTTTTGGCCTGACTGATCTTTGGCAAATCGTTTGTCTCTGTTGTAGTAAAGCCACAGTCATTTTGGCGATAACCAGTGGCTAACGATGTTTCAACCACATTGAAGGGCAATTCTTTCTTCATCGCAGGATCGTGCCTGAGTTCGGCGATCATGGCTTCTTCGCGGCTTCGAGGGCCCTTCGTGCGAGATCAGGGATATCACGCGAAGGCGCGAAGTCTCGGCCTCTGCCAGGGCAGTGTCTCTCGCCATTGTCGTCTCTGCGCCTCCCTGCGAGTCGCGGGTGGTGCACGGGCAGCTTTCTGCCAGGGCCTTCCTGCGGTCGCCTGAAACGGACCGGTGCATGTAATGCTGTTCGATGGTACTATTTTAAAAAAGTTGAAATAGGCTTATTGGCAGCAATCCATCAATTAGGGATTTGATCCCTTTCTCGTTCTATCTCTTCTAGGATCTCGGCCGATTTTTCGTAAACTAAATCATGATGATCTACATATAAAAACTGAACTCTATCGCCCTTAATCCTGTAGACAATTACATAAGGATTTACGTGAGAACCACGGGCATGTTTGAGCTTATGACGTTTGGGAGTGCCGATTGATGGATTGTTGAGGATCTGACCTATCTTCTTGAGAAGTCGCACCTCCCGCGCCTTGTTTTTACTGGTGAGTTTCAGAAAATTGGCATCAAAATCAGGCGTGGATTCGTAATCCATGGATCTTACTCAAGATTCTTCAGATGGTCGAGGAACTCTTCCTTAGTTTTAAAAGTCTTAACCAAACCAGCCTCCGCTTGCATGATGCTTCTTTTTACCCCCTCTTTGAATTCCCTGAGGGCGGCCTCGTTGGCATCCTGGATAACGGCTTTATCTGTTGCTCCGGCCATGATAAAAGTTCCTCGCTGTTAGGCTATAAGGATTGCGAAAAGGCAGCCCTGAGACAATGGGGGGGTTTTGGCGAAACCATCAATAGATTTCAGGCTCTTTATCCACATATTTAGATAGCGCCTGCTGTGAGAGTCTCATAAGCCCTCTGGTGATTTCCCTCTCATCGCCAGGCTCTTGCAGATCGTAAGGGAGATCGTTGGTTATGATCCTCTGCTCCAAAATCTCACACATGGATATTACTCTTGATTCTTGATATTAGACGATAGCGATTAATCGACATCCCGGATAGCAATTAGCAAATCCACAATCCCCCGCGCGCCATCAGGTCTTATGAGATCTAAAAAGTATTTATAAAAATATCTTGTGCCTGTATGGGTGAGGATTGCCCGCAAAAGAAGGATGAATTCTTGAAAGTTGCATGTACCTTATCAGTGCTTATCCACATCCCCCCGGCATCTTAGGTCTAATCCTGATCATAGAACCAGCAATTATCGAAAAATTTTTTTTCCATGATGTTAGATATATCAGTTAGGAGAGTAGTGGATAAGTACATGCTCAATAGAGCCACCAATTTACCGGACGATAATTATAAATAGATATTGTTTATATAGTATCCATTGTGGGAGAAATTATACAAAAAGATCTTATCAGCCTTGACGTGGATAAGATCAACTTCGATGATAAAGAATCTGTAAAGTCCCTCATCATCACTCTGCTCAACGTAATAGAACAATTGCTTCAAGAGAATCGGCAACTTCGAGTAGAGGTTCAGCAATTGAGAGATGAGAACGCCCGATTGAAAGGAGAAAAGGGCAAGCCGAAAATCGCACCAAACGTTCCTCCACGCGAGCCACAACTCTCTCCCGCAGAGAAGTCAAAAAAGTGGTCGAAAGATTCGAAGAA
>JAABPZ010000185.1 GCA_011391755.1 Methanothrix sp.
TTTTATCTTGTCCGGCATATCTCCCTCTTCATGCCATCCCTTTCCATCCATGCCGGCGGCCTGCAGCTTAATAATCCCATCCTGCTGGCGGCAGGCATCCTGGGCACTACCGGTGCCTCTCTTTGTCGTGCCGCAATAGCAGGCGCAGGCGGCGTGGTCACCAAATCAGTGGGCTCCGTGCCGCGGGAGGGCCACCCTGGTCCCACCATTGTTCACGTGGACGGTGGCCTTCTCAATGCCATGGGCCTGCCCAATCCTTCCTACAAAGACTTTCAGGGAGAGATCGATACAGCCCGTAAAGCCGGGGTGCCCGTCATCGCCAGCATATTCGGATCTTTTGCCGCAGAGTTCGCCCAGATCGCTCGCAGCCTGAAAGCCGATGCCTTCGAGCTGAACCTCTCCTGCCCCCATGCCGAGAAGTATGGCAGCGAACTGGGCCGCTATCCCGATCTGGTGGAATCCGTCACTGGAGCCGTGAAGGCTGCGGCAGATGTGCCGGTCTGGGTCAAGCTGACTCCCAACACAGCCGATATCCTGGAGCTGGGCCTGGCGGCGCAGCGGGGCGGAGCCGACGCCATAGTGGCCATAAACACTCTCAAGGCCATGGCCATTGATATCGAGACCGGATACCCCATCCTGGGCAATCGCTTTGGCGGCCTGTCGGGTTCTGCCATCAAACCGGTGGCCGTGCGCTGTGTCTACGAGCTGGCCGGTCGCCTGGAGATTCCGGTGATTGGCGTAGGCGGCGTCACTACCTGGGAGGATGCCGTGGAGATGATCATGGCCGGTGCCTCGGCGGTGCAGGTGGGAACAGCTCTTCTCAGGGGCTACGGGGTATTCGAGGAGATCACAACTGGTCTATCCCGCTACCTGGAGAGAAAATCGCTGACACTGGAGGAACTACGCGGCCTGGCAGGGAGGAGACGCTCATGAAACCCATAAACTGCATCATAGAAGAAGTAAGCTCGCAGGCTCCTCTGATCAGGACCTTTTGGCTGGATAGAAACCTGGACCCAACGCCGGGGCAGTACGTCATGGTCTGGATCAGAGGCGTGGATGAGATTCCCATGAGCTTCTCGGGCCCTGATACCATAACGGTGCAGTCGGTAGGCGAGGCTTCAGCTGCCCTTTTTAGCTTGGGCAGAGGAAGCAGCGTCGGCCTGCGTGGCCCTCTGGGCAATGGCTTTGTCCTGCGGGGCAAGAGAATTCTGCTCATGGGCGGCGGCGTGGGCACTGCGCCGCTGGCTTTTTTGGGCGAGCAGGCCAAAAGCGCTGGGATGATGGTTACCTCACTGCTCGGCTTCCGCTCCAGGGATGACCTCATCTTCCGGGATCGATTTGAGGCCCTGGGAGATACTATTATCACCACCGATGACGGCTCCCTGGGCATACACGGCCGCGTTGCCGCCGGGCTAAAAGAGTTGGATCTATTCGAGTACGATCAGATCTATCTTTGCGGTCCGGAGATGATGATGTGGGACATAATTTCCCGAACACGGGAGCATGCCAAAAAGACCCAGGCCTGCATCAATCGCTACTTCAAGTGTGCGGCAGGCATCTGCGGTTCCTGCTGCCTGGACCCGGAGGGCCTGCGGGTCTGTGTAGAGGGGCCGGTCGTAATGGCCGACCGACTGCTGGAGAGCGAGTTTGGGCGATACCGGCGGGGCCCAACAGGTGGCAAGGGTCCCTGCAAAGGATGAAAGGTAAACCATTGGTCATAACCAGTGGCTAACGACTAATCCACCACAGAGACACAGAGATCACAGAGTACGCACAGAGCGACGAACTAACAACTCTAGAGACAAAATAAAGGAGAGAAGGTTGGAAATGATAATCCGTTTTATGAAGGATGGCATAGTGCGAGGGGGATCGTACAGCAAGGAAAATGACATAATCTCCGGAGGAGAGGTTCTGGGATTGGAGGAAGTATTCCTTCTGCCGCCCTGCCAGCCTACCAAGATCGTCTGTGTGGGCTTAAATTATGTAAAGCATGCCCTGGAGCTGAAGATGCCGCTTCCTGAGGAGCCCATTCTCTTCTTGAAGCCGCCTTCCTCCATCCTGGACCCGGAAGGGCATATCGTCTATCCCTCCACCAGCGAGCAGGTGGACTATGAGGGCGAGCTGGCGGTGGTTATTGGAAAGCGCTGCAAAAATATCCAGGCAGAAGAGGCGGAGAAGTACATCCTGGGCCACACCTGTTTCAACGATGTGACGGCCCGTGATTTGCAACGCAAGGACGGCCAGTGGACGCGCGCCAAGAGCTTCGACACCTTTGCCCCCTTCGGCCCCTGGATCGCCAAGATCGATCCCTCCAACGCAGATATCCAGACG
>JAABPZ010000186.1 GCA_011391755.1 Methanothrix sp.
CATGACTCTTGAGCCGGGTGATGTAATTGCCACGGGCACGCCCCCAGGCGTGGGGCCTCTGAAAAAGGGAGATGCAGTGGAAGTGGAGATCGAGGGGATTGGGGTTCTGAGGAATTTTGTGGTGTAGCAAGATTGAGGAAACAACCAAATAGCTTGACGATAGATACCAAGGATGACTATGAAGCTGAAAGTCAAGATTACCGGTCCCAAAGTGCATGATGTGGGCTATAGATACTTTCTGATGAGCAACGCCATAGACTTGGGTCTCAAAGGCTTTCACGCTCGCAATAGGACGGGCGAGAAGGGTCCGGAGGTAACAGCCCTGGTCGAAGGCGATGAAGAAACAATCGCAGATTTTAAGAAGCTGGTAGAGACCCAAAAACCTGACCATTCCCAAGTATCGAGCATTGTCTTTGAGGACTATGAGGGCGATATTATGAGGACCAGTGAGTATGCCTATGTTTGCACAACTATACAGCTAAACAAGGCAATCCCGCTACTCCTGAATATGAGAGACAACCTCAAAGAGATGACGGGTGATCTGAAAGAGTTGAAGGGTGATATGAAAGCAGTGCGGAAGAATACCGATATCATCCCTCAAATCGGGGAAGACATCAAGACCGTGAAAGCGAATACGAGTGAGGTCACGGAAGAGATCAAAGGCATGAGGGAAGACATTCAACCAGGATATGCCAGGCAAATGCAGGCCGATGTCAGAGCTATAAAGGAACGCTTGGGCATGCAGTGAGAGGGGCGTTGCCTGCAGGGAGCTGGCAAGAGGCTCTCAAGTCAAACGGATGCGGCGCACCCGCGCCAGCAAACTAAGCGGGTATTGCGTTTAAAAGAAGGATCGTTGAATGCAGGAGAGCATAACACATACTGAGGTGTGTAGTCCCGAATGTTTGGACTTTATATATTCCGGCCCGCAAATTATATTCTTTATAAACTATTCAATTTAGTCTCCATTCGATTCATGAAATCTAACTGTATTATACCAATTCACGAAATTGTCAAAATTCTCGAACCTAAACCTGTTACATTCATAAGTGTCGTTCCAATTTTCCATTGGTCTGAGGGTGCTTGACGCGAGCTTTGATGTGTTTGATTTTATTCTTTTCAAGAAACTCTTCAAATCTGCTATCCGCATCGCCGTTCTTGTCTCGCTTGTTGGCATAGAATTGGGTTCCTCTATCGGTCAAAACCTCTCTAATACCTGTCAGCCAGCCAAATTTATTCATAGCTTCTCTGAGGAGCCATAAACTGTTTTCTGTTGTTTCCGGATCGAACTCCCCGCCCGCGAGAATGCGCCGCGAACTATCATCGAGGACCGCGCAGACGAACACCTTTTTCCCGTCGTTAATGCTGGTGTGCCAATCCAGATGCACCATGGACAGGCTGTGCTTGCGTTCGAATCGAATCCAGGGTCTTTTTCTTTCTTCCAAATTTCTTAATGTTTGGGGGCATCTTGGTTTTCGTCCAGTGCATCCAGACACGCTTCACAGAGGACGGACTCAACTTCATATCCTCCGCGATCCTTTTGGTGCTATCGCATCTCTTTTTGGCCCGAATGATATATCTGATCTTCCTATCTGTTAGCTTTACGACTTTTTTCTTCTTTCCCACGCCACATTGATGGGTATATAAAGTCAAAGGTTTCGGGACTACACAGTTTCGGGACTACACAGAGGAAGCGGATCATGAAATAAAATAGGATGCTGTAGAATCTCATGAAAGAGAGATAAGAAGGAGGGAGGAGAAAGTCAATTTGATGTAGGAGGGAAAAATAGCCACCGACTTTCGCCAATACACTA
>JAABPZ010000187.1 GCA_011391755.1 Methanothrix sp.
AGATGGCTCAGACAAATCTATGAAAGCCGCGCAGGAGGGCATGGAGCTCGCTAAGGGACTCGGCGCACAGGTCATAGCACTTAACGTAGTAAACGAGGTCGTTATTGCCAGCGCAGTTAGACAGCTTGGGGCCGACAGAAAGGAAGTAGAGGCCAAGCTGGAGAAAGCGGGCGGAAAAGCGGTTGACGATCTCAAGGCCATGGGTGCCAAGATCGGCGTCACAGTAGACACAATCGTCAGAATTGGAGCTCCCGCAAATACGGTTATAGATACGGCCGGGGCAGAGAAGGCAGACCTGATTGTCATGGGAAGCCATGGTGAGTCCGGTGCCTCCAAGCTGCTCATTGGCAGCGTAGTGCAGAAGGTTCTCTACTGGGCAACGATCCCAGTGCTGGTAGTGAGATGATTATATGGAAGCTATTGTATTAGCTGGATCCCTGATCTACACCTCGTTTGCAGTCGTGTTCGTAGTAGGTGTGCTCCTGGGTTTCTTTGTGATCAGCCTCATCGGTTCAAGCTGAATTTTGCTTAGAGGGGACTGCCGGAGAAGTTCGGGCAGGCCTCTTATATTTAGAACTTTTTTCTAAAAATCGCTTTGTGCCTCCGCGGTTAGGTTTGGCGGCTGTGGGCTTAATTCTCGCCAATTCAAGCCTCATATTTAAGCTGCAGGCCTTTGATGTCGCCGGCTCCCAGATTATGAAGGGCATGGGCTTGGGGCTGGCGGTGGTCAAGCGCTTGTCGGAGGCTCAGGGCGGAGATATCAGCGTAGAAAGCGAGATGGGCATCGGAACGACCGTTGTAATCAGAATGAGCGGCAAATAGTAGTAATAGATGGAGAGAGTACTCCTTGCCAAAATTATTATGGAATGAATTAAATGAAAGGAAAATGTACAATTATTGGAGCACTGCTTTCCATAATGGCTTTAGCTCTGCTCCCCGGCGCAGTTTGTGCTGATGACGACGTCCTCTTCCAGGTATCCACCATTGATGCTCTGCTACAGGGCGTTTTTGATGGCTTTTACAGCTTCGATGATCTCAAGACCCATGGCGATTTCGGCATAGGTACCTTCGATTCGCTCGATGGTGAGATGGTGGCTCTGGACGGGGATTATTATCAGGTCAAGGCGGACGGCGTGGCCTATCCGGCGCAGGGCAATATGACTTCGCCCTTTGCCACAGTAACCTACTTTGAGGCGGACCAGACCATAGAAATTAAAAACGCCAGCAACTTCACAGGGCTTTCCCGCCAGCTCGATGAAAAGCTGCCTTCCAAAAATGCTTTCTTTGCCCTGAGAATGGACGGCACCTTTCCCTACATCAAGACCCGAAGCGTTCCCAAGCAGGAGGAGCCTTATCCGCGCCTGGCCGATGCTGTCAAGAATCAATCGGTCTTCGAGTTTACCAATGTCACAGGAACTGTAGTGGGCATCTGGGCACCAGAATTTTCCAAAGGACTCAACGTCCCAGGATACCACCTTCACTTCATAACTGCGGACAGAAAGGCAGGCGGGCATATCCTCGATCTTCAGGTCGATGAAGCTGAGGCCAAAATAGATGTCACAGCCGGATTTGCCATGGAACTTCCCACAAAGGGTGATTTCTACAATGTCGATCTAACTCAGGATCTGCAATCTGAGCTTGAGAAGATTGAAAAGTGAGGCAAAAGTACAATATAAAGTATTTTAAAAAATCAATTAAGTGGTTGCGGCGCACCTGTGCATCCGAGCTGCGTGGTGCGCAAAGCGCTTCTACATAAAGGCAGTTAGCATTTGACCGACCAAACCTTGGGCAGGATAAAATCACTAAACCACTGCCGTAAGGAGCATCGCATATAATTCGTCTGAAAAGGATTAAGTCCTTCCTCCACCCAATGGTCATCATTTGACCATAAAATCCCGTGAGACCTCGAAATGAAATCGATCATAATAAAAGGTGCCCGCGAGCACAACCTCAAAGACATAACCGTAACGCTTCCCCGTGATAAGTTCATCGTCATCACCGGCGTCTCCGGTTCAGGCAAATCCACACTAGCATTCGACACCATCTACGCCGAGGGCCAGCGTCGCTACGTAGAATCTCTCTCCGCCTATGCCCGCCAGTTTCTGGGCCAGATGGACAAGCCCGATGTCGATTCGATCGAAGGCCTGTCCCCGGCCATCTCCATCGAGCAGAAGACCACCTCCAAGAACCCCCGCAGCACGGTGGGAACGGTAACCGAGATCTACGACTACCTGCGCCTGCTCTTTGCCAGGATAGGCGTGCCCCACTGCCCGGTGCATGGCATAAGGATACAGTCTCAGTCGCCGGAGAGGATCGCGGAAAGCATTTTGGAGGAGGCGAAGAACGACGAAGAGGCCGCCTGCGGCTGCACGGTGACTATTCTCGCTCCCGTCGTCCGCCAGAAGAAGGGGACCTACGGCCAACTCTTCACCGACCTGAATAAAGAGGGATTCACACGGGTGCGGGTGAACGGAGAGATCCGCAGAACGGATGAGACCATTGAACTCGACCGCTACAAAATGCACGACATTGAGGTGGTCATGGACCGGCTGGACCCCGCTCGGGACAGATCGCGGCTGGTGGAAGCCATCGAGAACGCTCTCAAGAAATCAGAAGGCCTGGTCGTCGTCCTTTTTGCCGAAGGCCGGGAGCGGCTCTATTCTGCTACCATGGCATGTCCCGTCTGCGGCATGGCCTTCGAAGAGCTGCAGCCGCGCATGTTCTCCTTCAACAGCCCCTTCGGAGCCTGCGAGTCCTGCAATGGTCTGGGCATTCGCATGGAGTTCGACCCGGATCTGATCATACCGGACAAAGAGCTATGCATCGCCGACGGAGCTGTGGCGCTCTATCGAAATGCTATCGATGGCTGGCGGGGCCAGCATCTGGCGGCTGTGGCCAAGCACTTTGGCTTTGACGTCTTCACCCCCATGAAAGACCTCTCCGAAGAGCAGCACAACGCCCTGATGTACGGCTCGGCTGAGCGCATCCAGTTCAGCATGAGCATGAAAAATGGCGACGCTTATTGGATGCACAACGGCCAGTGGGAGGGCTTGATTCCGCAGAGCGTTCGCCTCTACGGCCAGACCGCGTCCGATTACCGGCGCGAGGAGCTGGAGAAGTTCATGCGCGTCCTTCCCTGCCCGACCTGCAACGGACAGAGGTTGAAGGAGAAGGTGCTGGCCGTAAAGGTCAAAGAGAAGTCCATTGTGGATGTGACTGATCAATCCGTCGGGGAGAGCATCGACTTCTTCGCAAAGCTCGCGCCCAGGCTCTCGGAAAAGGAGCAGGAGATCGCCCGCCAAATCTTGAAAGAGATCTCCTCTCGCTTAGGATTTCTGGAGCACGTGGGCCTTGGCTATCTCACCTTATCCCGGAACGCGGGAACCCTCTCCGGAGGCGAAGCGCAGCGCATTCGCCTGGCCACCCAGATCGGCTCCAACCTGACCGGCGTGCTCTATGTGCTGGACGAGCCCTCCATCGGCCTTCATCAGCGGGATAACGCCCGGCTCATTGAGACGCTAAAGAAGCTGCGGGACTTAGGGAACACGCTCATCGTAGTAGAGCACGATGAGGAGACCATCCGCAGCGCCGATCACGTGCTGGACATTGGACCTGGCGCCGGAATTCACGGCGGCTACGTGGTGGCAGAGGGCACGCCTCAGGAGATAGAGATCGTTGCAGAGTCTCTCACCGGCCAGTACCTCTCCGGGAAGAAGACCATTGAGATCCCGGCCAGCCGCAGAAAGAGCAATAGCTTCATTCGCCTTTTGGGCTGCCGGGAGAACAATCTGCAAAACATAAACGCCGCCATCCCCCTGGGCGTCCTGACAGTCGTCACCGGCGTCTCGGGCTCAGGCAAGTCCACCCTCATCTACGACACCCTCTACCGGGCCCTCATGAAGAAGATTTACAGATCGAGCGCAGAGCCGGGCAAGTTTGATGAGATCATATTCGACTCCGAGGTGGACAAAGTCATCGTCATCGACCAGAGTCCTATCGGCCGCACGCCCCGCTCCAATCCGGCTACCTACTCCAAGATCTTCGACCCCATCCGTCTGACCTTTGCCGAGGCCAAAGAGGCAAAGGTGCGTGGCTACAAAGCGGGCCGCTTCTCC
>JAABPZ010000188.1 GCA_011391755.1 Methanothrix sp.
TGCCCACGAATACTATTCAAGCCGTCGCCGTCGCATTAGTCGCATCTGCCTTGCCAGTTGCCGCCTGGTTGTACAGATAATTCTCATAAGAGTACAGCCGGGCATCATATCCCTGGAGGGTCAGGGCAAACCAGACTACCGATCCCTTCAAACCGGTATTGGTGTAAACTACCACAGGCTGATTCCTGTCAAGAAAGGCAAAGACTCGGGCAAGCTTGGTTTCATCCCTGATTTTGCTATTGATGATAACATTATCGTAGGGAATGGGGATTGCACCGGGAATGGAGGCCGCGCCGAACTCCTGCATGGTTCTTGCATCCACGATCTGGGCCGAGCCGCTCATCACATAATTGTAATCGGCTGAAAAATTCTGATTGATTTGCGGGGTGTAGGTCTTGGCAGGCAAGAATGCCGTCTTCGTGGCCGTCGGCTTTCCGGCTAAAGCCCAATCCTTGACCGTTCCATCCAGCACTCTGACATTCTCCTGGCCTAAGGACCTCATGATCCAGTAGACAAAGGTCGCGGGCGCGGGTCCACCTCCACAGGGCATGCATTCGCCGTAGATGACCAGCGGGTCGCCCTGAGAAATTCCGGCATCTCCCAACATCTTTGCCAGCTCGGCCTCTGATCGCACATTTGTACCATTGAGAAAATTCGTATAAGGAATGGCAATAGATCCCGTGATTTGTTCTGTGACGTTCTCGCTGATGTCCAGAAATACCTGGGAGCCAGTGACCTCGTCAATCGGGGCAAGCAATCCCTTGGCCTTTGCACTGCGCACAATGGACATGTTCTCCTCAGCGATTTTGCGCGGCTCGGTCTTCTTTAGCAGGCTTTTTGTGGTGTTGTTCACCGGGACATTTTCCTGCAGAGAATTGATCTCTTCGCTAGCATAGGTTTTATTGAAGCCGGCGAGGGGCTGTTTCCAGATTCCCACCCGGTTCTTCTGAGCTGTGCTCAGGCCAGGCATGACCTCCGCCTTTCCCACATTGGGATTTCCGATCTCATCGAGTTTTTTCATGGGGTCCCAGCCTGAATCGCCCAGGCAGGCATCGCAATAGGCTTCGCCTCCGTATGCTGCATTTGCCAGCACCAATAACGCTAGCAGCGCTAAGATGCCCACACCCACTAAACAGGATCCCAAACATGATTTGAATGTTGTCATTGTCTCCCCATTTTAATAGAATTAATATAAATAATAAAATATAATTTATGAAGAGGTAAAGCCGCGTCTTGCGGTAACCTCGACCTCGCCCAAAGTCTCTTGCAACTCATATCCTCGCCCATCTTTTGCAGAGAGGACAATATCGTACCTTCCCGGTTCCAGCAGAGCTGTGGAGAAGTCCCCCTGATAGAAATCCCCGGACAAAACCAGTCTGCAGTAGCCTTGCGCTTCCTGTCCATCTTGATAAGCGCGAGCGGTTATCTGCAAGAGATCGTACTTGGACTTTAGCTTTGCCTTGATGGCTACGGCGTCACCCACTCTTGCTTTCCCAGGAGTTAGCTCCTTGGCGAGGATTGCGATCTGCTTGACCTGAACGCCCATAATGGGATACTGATCTATTCCAGTCTCGCTTATCCGGTAAGGCACATCCCCAAATCCGTCCTTGCCGGGGGCCTTCTGCTCGGGTCCTTGCATCGCATCCTGCCCCTGGTAGTCGCTCCAGAGGTTTCCGCCCTGGGGAAATTTTGCGTTCCAGCGGTTTATTCCTCGATCGTCGGCTTGAATGACATTGTCTGATATGGTATTGCCATAGATTTCATTTTGGCTCGACTCCAGGAATATTCCCGTCTGGCTGTCGGAGATATTGTTGTAAATGATGGTATTGCCATCCGAGCGGCTCTGTATCTGTAATCCATAGCGTCCGTTGCCTCGTATCATGTTCCCACTAATGGTGTTTTGACCGGAATCTTCCATGAGGGTCAGTCCGGCAACCTTGTTATCTTGCATGGTGTTGTTGATGACGAGATTATCCGTGCAGTTGATGCGCAGATCGAGACCGGAGTTGGTATTCCTGGACAGGTCGTTCTTTTCGATCCGGTTTTTGGAGCAATCGGTGAACATGTAAAGGCCATACATATTCCCTTGCAGCACGTTACCGCTTATGGTATTATTGCGGCAGGAGGGAAAGAGATTGATGCCGTAAGCGCCATTGCCATAGGCCACATTGTTGGTGATGAGGTTGTCGTTGGAGTTGGAGAGGTATATTCCATACCAGCCCTCTCCCACTATGCCGTTAAAGCTGGCATTGTTTCCGATGATGGTATTCCCATTGGATAAGATAAGGGCAATGCCGGGCTGAGTACAGTAGATTACGGTGTTGTTGGAAACAATGCAGCCCGACACACTGTTGAGCTTTATTCCATAAAAGCCGTCTCTGACCGTAAAGCCGCGTATGGAGACGCCGTTCGCATCTATGTTTACGCAGGCGTCTCTATTTCCAGCCCGGATTACCGCACCATTGCCCACCAGATTCAGGCTCTTTTCTATGGTTATTTTATCGTAGACTCCCCTGGCTACCTGCAGGGTATCGCCGGGGGAGGCAGCATCTATGGCAGCTTGCAGATTCGAGCTTACCGGTATCGTGGCACCGTTCGCGAAGGAAGAGATCAGCAAGGCAGCTGACAAGATGCAAAAAGCTATCGTTCTCAAGCAACCCACCGACGCCTGAACGGTTGTGAGGTTAATAAAGCTTACGTAGCGGATTTTCCCATGCAGATCTACTCATCGACTCTCAAGGCAAGGGCATGAGCGACCTGGGGGGGTCCTGGTACCCTACAACACACCCAATGACGATGAGTGAGATGCTTCCAGATCTCACTTCGATTTTGTCAGCTCCGACAGGCTGGCTTTCAGAAAATCCCCGGCAAACTCGATTACAAAATCAACCTCTTCATTGCCCACCAGAGCCCCGCCATACTGCACATTATGCCTGGAGACCCAGATCCAGATTCATAGCTCAACTCCCTTTACAAGAACGTGATTTCTCAGAACGGACTCTGCGAATTTATCGCCTTCTCTCTTCATCTTCTCCCACCGAAAGTATGGCAAGACCGTTAGCTGGACTTCTCGCCCCAGTCTCGCCTCCAATTTCAGAACACCATCGCGATCAGAATCCTTCTCGTCGCCTATTACCAGGATATCCAGGTCGCTCCTCTCATCCAGGTTTCCGGAAGCCATGCTGCCGTAAATCGCCAGAGAGATGCAATCTCGCACAATATCTTCAACGCCCAGCTTCTTCAGCAAAAGGAGATGGTAGGCCCTCATCATCGATCTCACCCCAAAATCCTCCCGATTAAGCCAAAAAAGCCTGAGGTTGCCGGTCTGCTTTTCAAAGATAATTTTATCTTTCGAGAGTTCATCACAATGAGTCTTGACGCTTGCCGGACTGATCTCCAGCTTCCTGGCCAGCTCATTGAGGTGAATTTCCACGGAGGGATGAGTCAGGAAGAACTCCATCACTTTAAAACCGACGCATTTGCAGAGGAGCATCATTTGATATATTGAACGATCGTTTTTCTTATTAAACTATCGTCCAATAATCGACAGGAAAAAAGTTTTGCAGCCCCGACCCTACTCCATCTCTCCCTCTTCCACCGGCTCGCGCGGCGCGAGCAAGAGCTCATTGAAGAG
This sequence comes from Methanothrix sp., assembly GCA_011391755.1. Taxonomy (GTDB): domain Archaea; phylum Halobacteriota; class Methanosarcinia; order Methanotrichales; family Methanotrichaceae; genus Methanothrix. The sequence continues at coordinate 3,635 of JAABPZ010000188.1, forward strand.
CAGGATCTCGATCACCTGGGCCACATAGCGCCTCTGCTGATACCTCTGGATATCCTGGGTCATCATCAGCTCCGCCTCCACCTGTACCCGGATCAGGCAGAGCCTCATGTCCCTCTGGTCCTCCTCCTGAATGCAGAGGTTGAAGATGTCCTTGAGGAGCCAGGGCAGCCTCATGGGATTTCTTAGCGCCCTGGCCACGAGCAGGATATAACTCTTAATCTGATTGGGCTCCTTAATCTCATCCACTCCGGAAAGAAGCAGCAGATCTTGGGCGGAGAAATTCTCGCCGTTTACAGTTATGGTGTTATTCAAAGAAAATCACCTTGCATTATCTTCTCACAGAGCATGAGGTCCCCCGCCACATTTACATTCACCGCCAGCTCAATTCTCTCCAATATCAGGTGAAAGTCCTCCTGCTCCTTTTCTATATCGACTCCATCCAGAACAT
>JAABPZ010000189.1 GCA_011391755.1 Methanothrix sp.
GGTTACAGAAGGGAGACGAAGTCATAACGCCCGCCTTCACCTTCATTGCTACTGCTAACTCTGCCCTCTATCAGGGTCTACGCCCCGTCTTCGCGGATGTGGACGCGAGGACCTTCAATATCGATCCCGAGGATCTGCAAAAAAGAATAACTCCTCGCACCAGGGCCGTGATCGGCGTTCACCTCTACGGCCAGCCCTTCGACCTCTCGGCGGTGTCGGAGATCTGCCAGGATGGAAGAATCGCTCTGGTAGAAGACTGCGCTCAGGCCCATGGTGCCGAATACCAGGGCAAGAAGGTAGGCTCATTTGCCACTGGCTGTTTCTCCTTCTATCCCACCAAGAACATGACCACGGGCGAGGGAGGCATGATCACCACCAACGATGATGCTCTGGCCGCCCGTCTGCGCCTGCTGAGAAGCCACGGTGACACTGGCAAGTACAACCACGCCACATTAGGCTACAACTACAGGATGATGAATCTGCAAGGGGCCCTTGGTCTCGTGCAACTTAAAAGGCTGGAGGAGTTCACGGCCAAGAGGATTAAGAATGCCGCGTTTTTAAACGACAACATCAACATCACGGGCATCAGCACCCCTTACCAGACGAAAAACGTTCGGCACGTTTATCATCAATATGTGGTGCGGGTGGAGGACAGCTTTGCCTCTTCCCGGGAGAAGCTGATGGAGTTCCTTCAGGCTAAAGGAATCGGCTCTGCCGTTCACTATCCCAAAGCGGTTTATGAGCAGCCCCTCTACCGGGAGCTGGGCTATACTAATGAGAGCTGCCCTGTATCCGAAGACGTCTCCCGCAAGGTGTTGAGCCTGCCTGTCCACCCCTCTCTTCGCGAAGAGGACCTGGCGTACATCTGCCAAACCATAAATTCCTTCGAGGCTTGAAGCATGGATGTTGGAGTCATCGGCGTGGGGGCCATGGGCCGAAATCATGTGCGCGTCTACTCGGAAATGAAAGGAATAGGCAACGTTTATGTCTATGATCCAGTCACAGAAAACGCAGAGCGTTCTCGGGAGTTTGCTGCAATATGCAAATCATTGCCAGAGCTACTGGGTCAGGTGGATGCGGTCAGCATCTGTGTGCCCACCCGCTACCACTTCGAGACGGCCAAAAAAGTAATCGACGCTGGCATAAACTGCCTGATTGAAAAGCCCATCACCTTGACTGTCGAGGAAGGAGTGCAGCTGGCAAAAATCATCGAGGGGAAAGAGCTGGTCGTGGGTGTGGGCCACATCGAGAGGTTCAACCCCATCGTGGCAGAGATGACAAATATCGCACAGCGACCGGATTATGTATCCATCAAGAGACATAATCCCACCTCAAGCCGCATCACCGATGCTTCTGTGGTAGAGGACCTCATGATCCATGACATCGACATAGCCTTCAATGTGCTTTTCAAGGGCGAATGCGACTACAAGATATTCAGTGCCGGGAGCGCAAACGTCTGTGAGGCTCTGGTCGCTTTCCCGGGCTCAGTGGTCTCCATCTCCGCCAGCCGTCTCTCCTCCAAGAAGTTTCGCACATTTTATGTCGAGTCCGAGGACTTTACGGCGGAAGGCGACTTCATGACCCAGGAAGTTTACATCTACCGAAAGCCCGGCAAGTACGGCGTGGAAAATGAGCGGTATATGCAGGAGAACATCATCGAAAAGGTCCTGGTAAACAAGGTCGAGCCCTTAAAGGTAGAGCTGAAGACCTTTTTGGACTGCGTCCGGGCCGGCCGGCCTTTCCCTGTCACGCCACAAGAGGCCCTGAAGAACCTGCAAATTTGCGAGCAGATCAAGCAGGGATTAGAGATCAAGAAGCCATAGGACGGGAAAAAATGCAAGGAGAAAGCGATAGTTACTATGCCCATCCCACGGCCATAGTCGAAAGCCTGGTGATTGGTGAGGGCACAAAGATCTGGCATTTCGCCCACGTGCGCCACGGCTCGAAGATCGGCAAGAACTGCAACATAGGAAAGAGCGTTTATATCGACATTGGTGCTGAAATCGGCAGCAATGTGAAGATCCAGAACTTCGTCTCCGTTTATAAGGGTGTGATCATCGAGGACGATGTCTTTGTAGGCCCCTCTGCCACCTTCACCAACGATCTTTATCCGCGTGCATTTATCTGGAATGAAGAGCACATCTCTGCCACGCGCATCTGCCGGGGCGCCAGCATCGGGGCCAATGCCACACTGGTCTGCGGCATAACCGTAGGCGAGTATGCCATGATTGGCGCGGGAAGCGTAGTGGCGAAGGACGTGCCGCCTTTTGCTCTAATGCTGGGCAATCCCGGCCGGCAAAGGGGTTATGTCTGCTATTGCGGCCAGAGGTTGAAAGAGGATGCCGTGCAATGCAGCAATAAGTCAATTTATATATGCCCAGCCTGTGGAAAGAAGGTTGAGATCTATGTCTGAAGAATGTGCAAAGATCGCAGTTATTGGTCTAGGCAATGCCGGGCTGCCCTTAGCTGCAGTTGTAGCGGACAGTGGCCTTATGGTCATGGGCGTGGATATCAATGAAGAGCGCTGCCGGCAGATTAACCGTGGAGAAAATCCCATACCTGAGGAAGCGGGCTTGGAAGAGCTCATCAAACGGCACGGCGGAAAAAGGCTCGTGGCTACGCCCCGATTCGAGGACGCGAGAGGCTGCAGTACCTACATAGTGATTGTGCCCGTCTTTGTGGACGCCGGCAACAATCCCGACTTCTCAATTATGGAGAAGGCACTCCACTCGTTGGGCAAGATCCTGAAGAAAGGAGATCTGGTCGTGCTGGAGACGACCTTTCCGCCGGGGACTACCGAGGGCCTGGTGCAAAGCCGACTATGCATGTCGAGCGGCCTTTTGCAGAGCGACTTTTACCTGGCCTATTCTCCTGAGAGGATAATGACCGGCGTTAGCCTCTCGCGACTGCGGGAATTTCCCAAGGTGATCGGCGGCAGGGACGAAGAGAGCGGCATAGTTGCCTATCAGGTCTATAAAAAATTCATCTGCAACCTCCATCTGGTCTCCTCGGCAAAAGTGGCAGAGATGATCAAGGTCATGGAGGGCTGCTATCGCGATGTAAATATCGCTTTAGCCAATGAACTCTTCAAGATTTGTCAGGATCTGGGAATCGACTTTTTCGAGGCAAGAGACAACGCCAACCACCAGTTCTGCCATATTCATCTGCCCTCCACCGGGGTGGGCGGCCACTGCATTCCGGTATACCCCTGGTTTCTCATAAAAGAGATGGAAAAGAGAGAGCACTTCAGCAACTGCCGCTTGCTCTCTGTCTCGCGAGAGGTCAACGATGAGATGATCCAATACTGGGCGGAAAGAATATTGCTGGAGTGCATGAAAATCAACAAGCCGCTTTTCAGCATTAAGATCTGCATCAAGGGCATAACTTACCGGGCAGGAGTCAAAGAGTTCTATCACAGCCGCAACCTGGGCCTGGTGAGATTGCTGGCAGGCAAAGGGCTGGATGTCTATGTCGCCGATCCTCTGCTCACATGCGAGGAAGTGATCGGTAAAGGCCTCAGACATATCAAACCTGAACAATCCGATTTGATCTTCGACCCCTTTGAGCTGAAATTCGATATTACAGGAATAAATTAGGGAGAAGTTCAATGAAGATAGCATCGATAGTTGGCGCCAGGCCCAACTTCATCAAATTGGCCCCGCTATCCAGGGAGTTGAGAAGAAGGGGGCTTGATGAGGTTATAATTCACACCGGTCAGCATTATAATTATGAGATGGACAGGATATTCTTCGATGACATGGGAATACCGGCCCCTGATTACCACATGGGCATAGGTTCAGGCAGCCATGGCTTTCAGACGGGAGAGATGCTGAGGAAGGTGGAGGAGGCCCTCCGGGCTGAGAAGCCGGATGCGGTTATAGTCTTTGGCGACACCAACTCCACTCTGGCGGGAAGCCTGGCCGCTGCAAAGCTGCATATCAAGAGTGCTCATGTCGAGGCCGGTCTCAGATCCTTTGACAAGCGCATGCCCGAGGAGATCAACAGAGTGCTTGTGGACCACTGCTCCGATTTGCTGCTCTGTCCGACCAGGACTGCCGTGGACAACTTGAGAAGA
>JAABPZ010000190.1 GCA_011391755.1 Methanothrix sp.
ATGATATTTTGCCAAATCCCACCGCGGAGACGATCGCCCAATGGATCTCGGATCGGCTGAAAAACGATATGGACGGCACTGCCATCCGGCTGCTTTCCTTGAAACTTTGGGAAGGGAAGAACAAATGGGTGATGATCGACTGATTATTGGGTCGCAGTCAGATCCCACGTTTTGGCACCTTCCGGAGTTTCCTTCAGCTCCTTCATCCGGGCGGCGGCCTGCTCATCATAGTACTTCTTGTACTTTTCTTCTCGATCTTTCTTGCCCCAATCCGCCAATTTTCTGTCCAGGGCTTCGAACATGTACTTCTCGGCGGCCTTGACGGTCTCCAGGTCCCCTCTTAGCACCAGGATCTCTCTGTCCATAACTTCTCCCGTCATCTCCATCTTGCCCGGACGACGGATCAGGTCCAACTCGAAATTCTCCGTCAGCTCCCGGATTACTGAGACGGGCATGCTCAGGGGGATCGCCAGGTCGTAAAGCCCTTTCAAATCTTCTGCGCTTTCTTTTTGAGGAGAGTCCATAAGTACCATGGTTTGAATCATTCTTGCCTTGATTTAAGGCTGTCGAAGAGACATCTAGAAGGGAAACAGTTATTAATGGGATCATCAATGCAAGGTGCGGATCGGGCCCGTAGCTTAGCCAGGTTGAGCGCACGGCTGATAACCGTGAGGTCACGCGTTCAAATCGCGTCGGGCCCATTTTCTTAATTTTTTAAAAAAAAGGTTTTCTGGCATCCTTCACTTAGTTATTTCCCCTTCGAGTGTCACGTTCATGACAAAGTCGAAGGGCAGAGCCTGACACCATCCCGCCTTCTCAAAGAGGGACATGAAGCATACACCCACGAGCTTCTTATATTTCATTTTGCTGAGAAATTCCCTCATCGCCTCGGGCTTGACGCCGATCTTTGGCATGGCCATGCCCCCCAGGATGACAACAACATCTGCTTGTGCACTTGCCGCGCTCTCCAGCTCCATTCCATATTCTGTGGCTACGATGCGTCGTGCTTTATCCATATTTAAGCCGGGCAGAAAGGCCAGCTCCTTTTCTCGCACCGGATAGCCCAGAAATAGGGCAAAGGGAGTGCAAAACCCTGGCGAGCCAATGAAAACGATCTTCTTGTCATCCTTTACCAGATCTCTAAATCCGTTCAGCATCCCACCTAGGCCCTTTACGTCCTGTATCTTCTCCAAAGTGATCAACCTCCAATTTATCTCCCTAAGCATTGCGTTATAAGGAGTATCAACTAGGATTGCATTTAGATAATATATAATATTCTGTACGCAGGAAAATCGTCGCGGTTGGATGGGAATGCATATTACAAAGACCATGCGCTGCAAAGCCGCCGCGACTGGGCACGACAATGCAAAAACGAGCGGCTGGCAAAAATATCCCGGAAAAAGGAGTACGTCTATCTCGAGCATGCCTGACCCGATTCAAAACGTTTATGAGGATAGAACTGTTTCTTGGCCATAATGTCTAAGAGATCTGTAGATAAGGGTGACAGTGGCAAGAAAACCACGGTGAAGCCCAACGAGGCCAAGCCGCGGGAGGCCTCGTCCGTCCCCCTGGAAAGGAAGTCCAATGCGGCGGCCAAGGCCGGCATTTGGCAGAATAGCGATTTATATTTATATGCAGGATTGATAGTGGCGGCACTTTTCTCATTTTATCTGCGCGCCATTGTTCCCTGGGATCGAGTCTTTTCGGGCAACAACGTCATCTTCAGCAGCGAGACCGATGCCTGGTATCATATGATGCTGGCCAAAGGCACTGTGATCAACCTGCAGAGATTATGGTTTGATCCCATGACTTATTTCCCGCATGGAACGCCGCTGCACTTCGGTCCTTTCGTGAGCTGGGCCATTACCATATTCTCCTACATCTTTGGCCTGGGCCAGCCCAGCAATCATCTGATTGAGGTCGTAGGCGCCTTCTTGCCTGCCGTCCTTGGTGCACTCCTGGTCTTCCCCGTCTACTTCATCGGAAGGGAGCTATGCGGCAAGAACTGCGGCCTGATTTCGGCACTGATCATAGCCGTGCTTCCCGGCCAGGTCTTAAGTCGTACCACCTTAGGTTTTACAGATCACCACGCAGGCGAGATTCTTTTTAGCAGCCTCACTATGATGTTCCTGCTACTTGCTCTTCGCTCTGGCAAGAGCATGAGCTTTGCGGCGATACAGAGGAACTGGTCCGCATTTAAGAGGCCACTACTCTATTCTGCTCTGGCCGGCGTTTCTCTCGGCCTTTACATCGATGCCTGGTCGTCCGGATTTCTCTTTGAGGGAATAATTCTGCTCTTCATCATGCTGCAGAGCATCTTTGACCACATCCGGAGAAAGAACGTGGAATACCTGGGTATATCCGGCGCAATAACTTTCCTCGTGGCCACGCTGCTGGTGCTCCCCTTTGTCGATTCCTATTACGGCTTCAACCATTACCTCTACAGTCTCTTCCAGCCCACCATACTTCTCTTGGGCGTGGTTGCCGTCATATTCTTCGCCGTCCTGTCCAAGTTCATCCGAGAAAAGGGATTCAGCGGCTATTACTATCCAGGTGCATTGGTGGGATTAGCAGCCATAGGAACAACCATACTTTACTTTGCCCTTCCCCAGTTCACCAAGCCGCTCCTGGCCGGTCTGAGTATATTTCAGCAGAAGACAGGTGGCGCGGCAACGGTTGGTGAGGCATCGGCATTGCTATCCAGCGGGGGGCAGTTCTCCTTTGCCAGTGTCATTACATCGTTTCCCGGCATTGGCTACAGTCCCGATCCTACTGCAGTCTTTCGCCTGCCCGAGACCCTTGCTATCTTGTTTACCACTTTCACATTAGCCCTGATAGCGTTGATCTTGCTCATCAGCAGAAATGTCAAGTTCCCAAAGCCTGCTGAAATATTGATCTTAACCTGGTCTTTGGTAATCCTCGTCATGGCTCTCGCCCAGAATAGATTCACCTATTATTACGCGATAAACGTAGCCATTCTCACCGGCTTTTTGGTAACATGGCTACTGCAGAGGTTTAGCATCACGGATCTGGACCTGGATCTGGTCAAGGATCCGGTCAAGCTGATCACCTCAAATCTCAAGATCATCCTGGCGGCAATTTTGATATTTTCGTTTATCATCTTGCCTAGTATTAGCTGGAGCATAGTCTACGCTCAAAGCGCCGGCGGCCCGGATTCTGATTGGCTGACCTCAACGGCATGGCTGCAAAACAATACGCCAACGCCCGGTATGGACCTTTATGAGAAATATGTGCGCCCCGCCGGCGGCAAGTATGCCTACCCGGATGCGGCTTACGGTATAATGTCCTGGTGGGATTACGGGCACCTCATTGAATATGTGGGCCACAGGATTCCCAATGCCAATCCTTTCCAGCAGGGAATAGGCAGCGTCACCAAAAACGTGCCCGGCTCCTCGCCCTTCTTCTTGGCCGAGAATGAGAGCCAGGCGGAAGCGGTGCTGGCAGGCCTTGATCTAAACCGTTCCCAATATATGAACACCAAGTATGTGATGATCGATCAGCCCATGGCGGTGGGCAAGTTCCATGCCATGGCGGCCTGGAGCAACATTCCCACTTCCAAGTACATGGCTGGAGTCTACCAGCAGCAAGGCGACAATTGGGTGCCGGTGCAGATCTGGCGCGAGTCTTATTTCAAGTCCATGGCAGCTCGCATGTACTTCTTCGAGGGAAGCGAGACCGCCGGAGATATGGGTGTGGGACTGGCCTATCGCGCCAGAGACGCAGGAAATGGAGTTACGGTTCCTGTGCTTACCGAGGCGCCCATGATCACCAAGAATCGTACTGAGCTGGAGGCGTTCATCAACGAGAGCCGAAATAAGGGAGATAATGCCGAGATCGCAGCCATGAGCCCGGCCAACTCCGCCTTCCCGCTCGATGCTCTGCAGCATTACCGTCTGGTGCATGAGTCCGAGAATACGATAACCGCAGGCCAAAAGCTCGTCAAGATCTTCGAGCATGTACCGGGCGCGGTGATAAGCGGAAATGCCCTACCGGGAACTAAAGTAATAGCCGCAGTTCCTATAATGACCAATCAGAACCGGGCTT
>JAABPZ010000021.1 GCA_011391755.1 Methanothrix sp.
GACAGTATTTCCACGCGGTCCTCTGCCTGTCGAGCCGTAGAGGCGCGACTCTGGCCGGGACGCCTGCGGTCCAGCTCCTTCTGAATATCCGCTGCGCAAAGCGCGAGGCCGGACGGGCAGCCGTCCACGACCACGCCCACCGCAGAGCCATGCGACTCGCCCCAGGTGGTGATGCGAAATATGGTGCCAAAGGTGTTGCCGGACATAATTGAGCCCTAGATGCCAACCTTTGCTTTAAGCTTGGAGATATCGCTTTCGATCCGCTTAAAGCGATCATCCAGGGTCTCCTTCTGTTCCCCAATCTCATCAATGATGGCCTCGCGATTTTCATCCAGCTTGGCAGTCACCTCTTCCCGTGAGGCTTTTATCTCATGGACGATATCGGACCTGGTCTCCTCGAGTTTCGCAATTGTTGCATCCTGCTTCTCAAGCATCCTATCCTGCTTGCGGTCAATGCGCAGCAGTGCGGGAATGCCTTTGTTAAGCTGGTCTGCAGTAAAAAAGTGCAGGAACGCATCCGTAGACATTATCGGCCCACTGTAATCCTCAAATGCAATGTCTGCGACATCCGAGCCTTCGGGACGATGGGACTGAGCAAACATTTTAAAATCTGCTAATTGCAATTCGTCACCTTCAATAAAGGCCATAACAAACTGATTTTCACCCTCTGACTGATTTTTGGCAAAGAACCTATCGCAGCCCATTTCCAAAGCCCTGGTGAAAAGGAAAAACCTGTAGCCCACTTCATGAACCTTGCCGCCTGTAATAATAATCTTGAGCTTCATCAGCATAATTTTATGCCTACTCGTTAATAAGCCCTCCCAACGACTTGACAATCAGCAGCGTGACGCTAAACTTGCGGCGCGGCTCTGGCCGGGACGCCTGCGGTCCAGCTCCTTCTGAATATCCTGCGCGGACAGGGCAAGGCCCGCAGGGCAGCCGTCCACTACCACGCCCACGGCAGAGCCGTGCGACTCGCCCCAGGTGGTGATGCGAGATAGGGTAGCCAATCAATTAATATATATCATTGAATATAAAGTGAACTGCTTATGATTCCATTAAAAGATGTCATTTCATCCGGTGATTATAAAATTAAATTGTAGAATTGAACAAATAATTAAAAGCAAATTGTGTTGTTTGCTTAATCCAGGGAAGTATACTTATTATGCCAAACACAACAGTTAATGTTAATCCAGATATTGCCAGCTTCGTCGATCTATCATTTTCTTTCTTTGCTCTAACAAGTTCTTTTTCTTTTATTCGAATTATGTTTGATAATTCGGATATTTTTTGCTTGATTGCTTCTTTATTATTACTACCGGAATAATTAATTATGTCGTTAAGGATTCCCCTCTCAGCACTCGGCAGATTTGCATATGGTGTAATTTCTTCCAGCTTTTCTATATATTCTGAAATCTCTTTTATCCATTTTAAAACTTGGTCTTTATTTTTATTTTCTTTATCATATGGATATAGAACTAGAATTGATTTTTTTAATATTCTGGCGATCTCACTTTGATCTATGGGGTCTCCTGGTTGAATGCAAGCTTCGTAGATATTATTTATGTCTCGAATAGTTGCTATTGCATTTATTTCTAATCCTTTTAGAAGATTTTGTATGAATCTTGTCTCTAATTCTTTTTTAATGGCTATTGACTTTGAATCATCGATCTTGGTTTGATCGAACATAACAACAGAAGTAGCATAAATTGTTATAGATATAGTAATAAACTAATTAACAATTCAGTTGGAGATTCTAAGGTCATTTTCCATACAGGAGCTAAAGCATAAAAAATAATAAATAAAATAAAAATGGCCAAAATGGATATATAATATCTGTAGTAGTATATTTTCTCTTTCAAATCATGAAATAATTGCATGCTATTAACTCTTATTTTTCTTTATTTAAATTTTTCCCAGGAATTTTTTTAGGGACTTGCATGCACCCATATTTTATCCTTTGCTGATAAATACGTAAATTGAATAGATTTGGTGTGCCTCAAGGACGTTGTTTTTTATCCCCTCAGCGTCTTCGCAATCAGCGGTGCCACAGAGACCGTGCTCACGCCCTTGTCCAGGGTGTCTGTAGCCAGCACCGCCTCCACTCCGGAGCGGTAGAGCTTGAGAATCGCCGATCCTGTCAGGACGGGATGCACGGCTGCCAGATAGACACGACTGGCCCCCTGCTGGCGGAGGAAGGAAATCGCCATAGCCATGGTTCCGCCCGTGGCGATCATGTCGTCGAAGATGACCACATCCCGGCCCTTGACGGCCACCTCTTTGGGGGCCATGGAGACCTCCGTTCCGGAGAGGCGGGTCTTTTGCAGGTAGTCGGAGTCACAGCCCAGGCAGGCTGCGGCGGTTTTGGCCATGGCCACAGCCCCCTTGTCCGGAGAGATGACCACGGTGTCCTTGAGCCCCATGCTGCCGATACGCTCGGCCAAGAGCGACGTTGCATCCAAATTCTCAATCGGGCACTGGAAATGCTCCATAATGGACGGGGCATGAATGTTGACCAGATGGACACGACCGTTCTGCAAAAAGGGATTCAAGGCCGTGGCCAGCGCCCTGGCGGTCATGGGCTCGCCTGGCTTGAAGATCTTGTCCTGGCGGGCATAACCGAAGTAGGGTATGACCAAAGAGACTGGTCGATCCCGGCAGATGTCCAGCAGTTGCAGGAGATAGACCAGGTCTTGATCGGTGGGTGTAGACTGAATTATTACGATCTCGTCATCAAGCTGGGTCACAATTTGCGTATACGACTCGCCATCGGGAAAAGTCTTGTAATCGCAAAGAGCAAGCGTTTCATTTAAGATTGTAGCCACCCGGCCAGCGAGAAGCTGGGAGGCAGGCCCTCCAATTATCATCAAAAACCACCTTTAGCTTCCTACTACCTTCATTCTGACTTTGATGGTGGGCGTGACAATGGCCCCAATGGCCCGCACGTCTCTGCCAATTTCGACATCCTTCAATAGCTCGAAGAAATTTCCGGCCAGCATCAAAGAGCGAATGGGCCTCGCCTCTTCACCCGGCGCAATAAGGAAGGCATTTTTAGCCTCTACCGAGAAGTCGCCTGAGATGGGATTAGCGGTGTGAGCACCGATGAGACCCCCCACCACAAGGCCTTTTGTCTCCGCCAGAAGATCCCGAGCATCAGGGGATCCTACAATGAGATTTCGGCTTCCTACAGAGGGAAGGCCCGTGTATCCGGAGCGCACCGCATTGCCTGTGGATGGCACGCCCTCCTTTCCAGCCGTGTAGCTGTCGTAGAGATAGCCCCTTAAAATGCCATCATCAATGAGGACCGTCCTTTGGGAAGGCACACCTTCGCCATCAAAGGCCGAGGAGTCCATGCCCCCGGGGAGAAGTCCGTCATCGGTGATCACGAGGCTTTCCGCAGATATCTTTTCGCCCACCCGTCCGGCAAGAGTGGATCTGCCCTTTTGCACATTGTCGGCAGCAAGAGCGGGAAGCAGGGTATAGTCGAGCAGCTCGGCTACTGCCAGAGGCTTTAAGAGCACATCAAAGGTTCCGCTCTCTGCCCGGCAGCCGCCCAGAGAGGAGAAAGCCTGCTCCGCAGCAGCGCGGCCGACGTCCTCCAGGGAGGGCTGATAGCCGCGAGAGTTGAAGAACTCGCTGCCTGTGGCCACATCCGCCGCCTTGGCAATAGTATCCATTGAGGCATGCATGAGGGTGGAGGTCTCCAGAAGTTCCATCCCCAGCGAGTTTATCACAAAACCGCTGCCGCAAATACAGGCCACACTGCCGGCTACAGGCTCCACTTCTTTGACGGTCCGACAGCCGGAAAGCATGCTCTGTGCGATGTCAAGGCACTCTTCTGGACCGATTCGCTGCAAACGCGAATCGAATATGCCCTCCGGGCGCACCACCTTTTCAGGTCGGGGAAGAGAACGCCAGGATTCGTCAGCACCTCTGGCCCGAGCGGATACAACGGCGCTCTTGGCCACGAACGGCAAGAGCGACATGTCGCTGGTACTGGAAAACCCCACGCCGCCCGCTATCACAGCCCGAAGCCCCAGGCCGCGATGAAAGCTCTGGCTGGCCAGCTCCACCACATCTCTACGTAGATCAATATTGACAGAGCGACCAGACATGCCGTAGACTTCCGCCTGCTCCGCCCCCTCCCGCAAGGCTTGAGAGAGGAGTGTATGCCCATAATTCAAGAGAGCGTCTATACTATCCGATGTATCTGAGATCTTCATCCCCGCCGACCGCCTCATAAGGGGCCTGAGCTCGTTCCATCTCCTGCAGCTTGCCTATGATCTTCTCCATCTCCTTGGCCCTCTCCTCTAAAGCCTGCATGTCCACTACAATACCCAGAATGCCGGAGAGAATGCGCAGAACCTCGGAAGCGGCTTTGGGATCGACCAGATAGCCAGAGGTCACCCCCATGAGACAGACGGCATCGATACCCCGCAGGGCACCCATGCCCAGCAGCAGTCCAGAGACGCCGATTATGCCCCCACCTGGCTCATTCTCATGAAAGACGACATCCTTTTGTTTCATCTCTTCCACCAGCTCGATACTTGTGGCCGCCCCCATGACGTTTGGCTTGTCCACGAACTGGCCCGTGCCGTATCCCCCCAGAGCATAGATTCTCTTTACATGGAAGCTCTGGGCGATGTCCAGGAAGATGCTGCAAAGCTCGTAATGTCCCTCGTTGGTGGCACTCTGATAGTCGCCTATGAGGATGAGCAGATCCGGCTCATCGTTTTTGCCATGATAGGCATAAATCTCATTTCGGACCTGCTTGATGGTTCCGTCCTCTTTTACCATCACCTGGGGCGGAAAATGGGGTGAGTAGATCTCCATGATCTTCTCTGCCTTGAGCTCTTCCACCATGTGATCGGCTACAAGCTTTCCCACGTGGCCCACGCCCGGCAGCCCCTCAACAAGAATTGGGTCCTTAAGGGTTACTTCTTTGATACGGGAAACCAGGGTATCCTTCATTTTGCCTCCTGGCCGAGAGCTCTCCGATACTTGCCGTAAGGATCATCAGGAGAGAATCTGGCGGGCTTAGTAATAGCAGTATGGCCCCCACAGGCGGAGCAGATGTCCTTTAAGGTGTAGCGGCTGCATGCCGTACACCTCAGGATTTTGGATCTCATGCCTCTCTAAGGAAAGTGCCTTCTCCGCCGTGCTGTTCTATGTATTTCACCACAGCCTGAGCAGACTTCTTGAGAACAGACTCCGCATGCTTGTAATCCGGCGCGGTTACATGAATGCGATAGCGCGGCGCTCCAATATATGTGATGAAGAGCGTAGCATCTTTGTCTTTTATGCGCTTGGCCTGCTTGAGGGCCTTCCTGATGACATCGACGCCGTCAGGAGCAGGGGAGGTGATATCCACATAGCCGCTGATATCAACGGAAGGTATCTTGACGTTATCCTTGGAGAGGCTCTCCAGCATCTTCAGGTCTTCTTCCGTCAGGCGCTCATCGGCCAGTGCTTCCACACCGCTGATCGCCGCCTCTTCCATGGCCAGATAGAGGCTGTCATACGCTGCCACCAGAATATCAGCGACACGCTTGACGTCCTCGGGCCGGTCCTTGTAAGCCATCTCCAGCCATTTCCAGGCTTTTTGGTCCGCCTTCCACTCTTGAATCTTCTCCCTACGCTGATGCTCATTTACGTCTTTCAGGGAGAGATCGATGTGGTGCCGGGACGTGTCTACATTCAATACCTTGCAGACGATCTTCTGCCCCTCTCGTACGTGGTCGCGAATGTACTTGATCCATCCGCTGGCCACCTCCGAGATGTGAATCAGGCCCTGCTTACCGGAATACTCGTCCATGGAGACGAAAGCTCCGAAGTCCACTACCTGAGTCACGGTGCAGACGACTAGAGATCCGAGCTCTGGCCAGCCCTCACGTTGCATTATCAATCACTCTAAGACTTCTACTACGGTAGTCTTGATCTCAGCCTTGCCGCCCGTGGGCTCTGCAAGCGTGCGCCCGCAGACCAGGCATTTGACAACCGTAGAGGCATGAGCGAATATAACCTGCTCGTTCTCGCAGTCGTTGCACTTTACCTTGACGAACTTAGATGGCAAATTTATCCCTCCACCAGATCGAACTTGCCAGCCCTAAAGCCAGGACGGTTATGGGCCTTCTTGCAAGTGTTGCAGCGGTAGCGCAGGTTCAGCCTCTTGACGGGCTTGTCGCCGCCCGGAACTTTAGAGAACTTGCCCTGATTTCCTATTCCATTGGCTCGCGCCTTCTGCCTCACGATATGAGTCATCGAGGAAGCACGGCCTTTTCTCACCCTCTCCACCGTTTGGGGGGTATGCTTTTTGCAGAACGGACAGTAAGCGTTAAGCTTTTTTGGCATCTTCACAACGCATCATCTCTCAATCTTCACTTCAGAAGCTAATTTTTTGTTGCGCAGATTTCTGGCGTGAACGGCCGGGAGCACAGCCACATCATCTTTCCCGAGAAGGTAATTTCTCCCGTCAACTCCCACGAACAGAGGAACACTATCCAGCAACCGCACAATTTCGTATTCCCGAGATATATCTTTCTTGCCCGTTAAAGGCCTTTCGGTGTGAGCCACATGGGCCAAGATGGCTTCGCGTCCAGAGGCAATGGCAGAGAGCATCTGCCGGTAGATCTCCTCCTCCTCCTCGGTCATGCCCGGGAGTACCTCTTCCCGAGAAGCGGATCGGGCACTACGTAGCGCCCGGCGGACGATCTTTTTCACTCTCTGGTCGATGAGCTTATTGACGCTGTTCTTTTCACTCTTGAGGGTGTCTTGCAGAATCTGAGCCTCTACGCAAAAGGGGTCTCCTACCTGTGAGAGCTCCTGCCCCAGGCCGGCCAGATAGACGCCCACCTGCTGGTAAAAGTCCTTATCCAGATGCTGAAGCTCCGCGGATTTGCGCTCCTCTCTAAGCGCATTGGCCAGATCCAATTCTTCCACCTTCATGCCCTCTGCGGGCCTGTTATCTGAGAATCAAATAATATATAGATTAATGCTTTGTGCAGGCTTCCGCCACACCTCGGCACATGAGAAAGACCGCGACGCAGGCGGGCAGCTCCGTGGGACCTTCTTCCAGATTATAGCTTATGCCTCGCATCTGTGTTTTGAAGGGCTTTAAGATATGCAGAGGCACGGCCTCCTCCCCGAAGACCACGGCATCTTGCAGAGGATCGAAGTCATCGAGGTCGCACAGCGTGAGGGAGGTCACGCGCAGCCCCGAGCCGCCGTGCAGGCTGCCGGGACAGCGAATCAGCCGGCGCACATCGGCAGTCACCGGCTCGTCGGTCTCGCCACGCTCCTCATCTAAATTGAAGCCTATCTTCACGCCCTCGCTGTCCAAAAACTCCACGAGAAGAAGCTTCCAGATAGCGGCACTGCCCCGAAAGAGGTCCAGATTTCCTCTGCCTATCTCCTCCAGGACATTTTCCCCTTGCAGACTTTTATAAAAGCTGGCCGCTTTTTTGGGTCCGATGCCCTTATGTTTCGATAGAACCGCGATCGCCTCCGCTTCGTTCAAGCTGCGCAGATCTTGGACAAAGGAGATGATGGATCGATTGATCCTGCCCCCCCAGCCCGCCGCTCCTGCGGGTGGCGCATGCAGCCGAAAAGCCCTATCTTTTCCCCAATCGCCTTGCATGGGTGCCATGTGGATGAACCGATCCATGGCCAGACCCCGTCCCGCCAGATAATCCACGATCTCCCGGCGCTCCTCGCTGCCAAAACTAAAAACACGCGGGTCTCGAACGTGGATGTGATAGCCCCTGCCTCCGGAAAAGACCACACTCATTTTGCTCTCGCTAAGGCCGAAGTCGGATAAAAGAAAGGTTAAAAGCTTTTGTGTCTCCTTCTTTACCAGTTCCAGCATCTCGCTGTAGCTCTTGGGCGCATTTCTCAGGTGATCGGCATCCAGATCGAAGATGAGGTCGGCGCCTTGCCAGAGCTTCTCTTTCATAGTGGGCGCGCCGGGCCGCTGGTAGTAGGCAGCAGAGTGATAGACGTGGCGCGGCACCATGGAGCGCACATAATCGACCAGTTCTCCTCGTGAGAAGAAGGACTTGTGCCTGCGCATTCCGGAATCGTCGAAAAAAAGAAAGCCCCACTCGCGAGAAGCAAGGCTAGGTGGGGCATCCAGAGAAGATTCAATGTAATAGCCCCGGAACTTGGAGACCAGGAAATTATGGGTTAGGGCGTTCAGCATCCCACCTTCCATAGATCTCTGGCCGGCGATCGGCAAAACAGGAGACCTCGCGACGAAATAGATCCCGATCAGCCAGGTCGATATCGGCCCATAGCAGAGCTTGCTCTGAGCCGGCCTCGGCCAACACCCGGCCGCGCGCATCGATGATCAATGATCCCCCGCCGTTTGCCCAGTTGCAGGCCAGATGAGGCATCTGGTTTTCCACGGCCCTGGCCACGGCCAGCGTGCGCCACTGCTCGCGTCGCGACGCGGGAAACTGGGCCACGGTAACCAGAAAATCTGCACCCTGCAGGGCCAGGGTGCGTGCCACTTCAGGAAAGCGCAGGTCGTAGCAGATCTCTAACCCCGCCAGGCCCCATCGCGTGGCCACGGGCGTGATGTTGTCGCCGCCGTCAAAATGCTCCTTCTCCTCAGCGAAGGGGTGGATCTTGGGGCGAAGCTCCAGGCAGTTGCCGTCGAGGCAGAAGCCCAGGTTCTGCCGGCCACTGCGAATCGACCCAACGATCAGGCAATTGTGCTCGCGAGCCAGGGCCCGGAAGGGATCAAGCGAGGGATAGGGCGGCAGGTCGTGCGCCGAGGGAGAGGACTGCCAGGAAGGCTCGTAGCAAAAGCCGGTCAGGAAGAGCTCAGGAAAGACCAGGATCTCAGCTCCTTCGGCTAAGGCCGCGTCGGCCATCTGCAATGCGCGAGAGATATTTTTATGGGGGGCGCAGGGCTCTACGGAAAGCTGGAGGCAAGCGACTCGCATATCAAAAATAAGGCAAGTTCGTATATATTAAGATAGACATATCACGCCCAATATAGCCGAGGTTGAAATGGCCAAGAGCTACAAGCTTCGCACTTACGAGATCCTGGTGTCGACCAATGCCGAAGATAAAACGGCTGAGGCTGTAAATCTCTTTATGCTGGTACTGGTGGTCCTCAATGTCACTGCGGTGGTCCTGGAAACCGTGGAGAGCATTTATGCGGCCCACAAGGATCTGTTCCATTACTTCGCGGACATATCCGTAGTAGTATTCACCATTGAATACATTTTGCGCCTGTGGTCATGCGATGTGGATCCCAAATACCGCCGTCCCTTCCTGGGAAGATTGCGCTTCGCCCTGACTCCTTTGGCGCTGATCGATCTTCTGGTGATATTGCCGACCTACGTCGTACTGGCCTTTCCCACAGATCATATGCTCCTCCGAAGCCTTCGCGTGCTCTGGACTTTCCGGCTGCTCAAGATGAGCCGCTACTCAAAGTCCCTGCAGACCATAATGGATGTGGTACGGGCTCAGCAGCGCGAGCTGGCCATGAGTTTCTCGGCCATCATTTTCTTCATGGTGCTATCCTCGACGGTGATTTATTTCCTGGAGCATGAGGCTCAGCCCCACCGTTTTCCGGACATACCCGCCACCATGTGGTGGGCGGTGCTGACCATGACCACAGTCGGCGAGAATTTTTATCCCATAACCACTCTGGGAAAGCTGGCCGGCGGGCTGATTATAATCTTGGGCGTGGCCACCTTCGCCCTGCCTACCTCGATTCTCACCTCCGGATTTGTGGATGAGCTGGAGAGACGCCGGGAGGAGAAGGAAGCCGGAGTGAAGAAGCGCCACGATGAAGGCCCATAAATTGTACTGGAAAGAATTTAAATGCAAAGCGGCACTCCATAAATCCCGGCAATGAAGCAGGACCTCAAGACACGCATCTATGGCATACTGGAGCCGGGAGATGAGGACAGCAAGTACTTCGACCCCTTCATCATGGGCCTGATATTATTAAACGTAACTGCCGTGGTGTTGGAGACGGTGGATGCGATCTACACCCCCTACGCGCGATTTTTTCACATTTTCGATGTATTTTCCGTAGCCGTTTTCACAGTTGAATACATCCTGCGCGTCTGGAGCTCTACTGTGGATTCCAGATACAAAGATCCGGTGCGCGGCAGGCTGCGATTCCTGGTGACGCCCATGGCCTTGGTCGATCTCATGGCAGTTTTGCCTTTCTATCTGCCTTTCCTCTTCCCCGATTTGAGGTTCATGCGAGCCATGCGCCTCTTCCGGCTCTTCCGGGTGCTGAAGCTGGCCCGCTACTCCGATTCGCTGCAGACTTTCGTGGATGTGCTGCGGCTGAAGAAGGAAGAGCTTTTGCTCATGCTCTTTGCCATCATGATCCTGCTTGTCATCTCCTCCAGCCTCATGTACGAGGCGGAGAACGCTGCCCAGCCAGAGGCCTTTGCCTCAATTCCCGCGGCCATGTGGTGGGGCATTGTGACCCTGGCCACAGTAGGCTATGGGGATGTCTTTCCTATCACTCCCTGGGGCAAGCTCATCGGCTCCATCGTAGTGCTGCTGGGCATCGGCCTCTTCGCCCTGCCCACGGGCGTTCTGGCCTCCGGCTTTGCCGAGGTGCTGGCTAAGAGAAAGGAGGATCGTAAGATGCACAAATATCGATGCCCACACTGCGGACGGTATATTGGCGATCTTGGTTGTTCTGTCGAGCCGGATGATGAGGGGCCTTAGGAAAAATAATTAAGACTTCATGAGCAATTGAGCAGTATGAAGGCGTCTCGCGATATCACCAAGATTGAACTGGCTGAGGAGTTTAGGAGGTTCCTCGCTATTCTAAGTGGACATGGGGCAAAGTTTAACAATATCCTTTCTTAAATTATTATCTATGACTCAAT
>JAABPZ010000191.1 GCA_011391755.1 Methanothrix sp.
TCATATGCAGTGTAGTTCTATTTATAACAACCTATAGTTAAATCACGACCCGATTATGCACCTGAATGATAAACATCCAAGCATCCCCTTGGATCGAAAGGATTGGATTAAGATTAAATATTTTTGCAGGCTATCATAAATTATGAGCTTTCTGATTAAAAGAGGTAATTTCAGCTTCGAGCTGAGAAGGAAGCTCTTCCACTTTTTTTTCGGCCTTTTTCTGATATTCATTTTATTTTATTCAGGGAGGAAGAATCTAATTATTTTTCTCAGTTTTTTTCTCTTCTTGGGCTGCATAATGATCGTCTTGATGAGACAAGGCCGGAAAATTCCCATAGCATACTGGTTAGAAGAGACATTTGAAAGGGAGAACGTCAGATTTCCCGGCTACGGAGCTTTCTGGTATGTTGTGGGAGCGCTGCTTCTGGCTCTCTTCCTGGGCAGCGCCGATGAGACTGCTGCCGCAATTGTGGCTCTGGCCGCCGGAGACTCGGCCGCCACGATTTTTGGCATAAGAGGTCGGCACCCGCTTCACCATAACCCGCATAAAACGGTGGAGGGATCGGTTGCATTTTTTGTCTTCACTCTGCCGGCCTGTCTGTTTGTGGGCTGGATTGGGGTAGAGCTGGCGGCTTTGGTGACAGTAGTGGAAAGCCTGGACACGCCGGTGGACGACAACCTCTTAATTCCCATAACTGCCATATTATTTTTTATCTACTAAGCAATGTAGGAGACGCTGGATCGGTCAAACCCCTGCACCAGTTCCAGTCCCTCATCTTCCGGCTTCCAGGTTACATCGGGGTAGGCCAGATGCTTAATGAACTCGCTGCTGTTCAATGCCATCTGCGCGGCCAGGTGCTCTTCTCCCAGAGCCTCTCTGGTGATGGCAAAGACCCTTGACTTTACATCCGCCTCATCCAGGTAGCCCTGGGAATGGATGTATTCATGCAGCAGGACATGAAAGAGGTAGGGCTTGTAAAGCTCAGGACGCGTCTCCTTGATCCTTTGCAGCGGGATCTTATTGAGGACGATGACATTGGTGCCGGTGGTGAAGAAGCCTCCGAAAAAGCCCTGCGGATGGTTTCCCAGGTTGGCCATGCCCAGCATCAGACCTCCCCGGCTCTTGCCCATGCTCTTCAATACCAATGATTTGACCAGTTCGAATATATCAGGCAGGGACTTTGCCTCATCCAGTCGAGTGCGGTAATCAGTTCTCATTTGAAATGCATCTAAGCCAGTCTAAGTATATAATACTAACTTAAAGTTACTGACGATTGGAGCGCCCGTTGATAATAATAACTCACTCTCTCTGCTGCAAAAGCCCTTTCTCCAGACCAATCTCCATCCAGGCCCAGGCCCAGATCACGGCCTCAAAAGCCCTGATGAGGTCCCCCTTCTCCAGAAAATACTGGCAGTCGCGAATGTAGGCGCAGACATTCTCCCGGAACTCTCCATCCCCGGATACTTTCTCGTAGAGATCCTCTGCTTTTTTTTGCCATTTCATTGTCTCGATACGCAGATCTTCTTCCAGTTTTCCTTCTGTGCTTCTCCGGGAGCTGCAGAATGGAGAAGACTTCTGTGCCTCTTCAATATCTCTTCCCGGGCATCCTTTTTGCGTATTCATTTCCCAAGCCTGCGTTTTATCCATAGAAACACCCAGAACGATGCAATTACCGGCTTTAGGCTGCAACGCTACGGTTACTCTGGTCATTTTCAGACTTTGTGACGCTGGTTACATGGCTCTCATCGACCTTTACATCGACCATGGTCTTGACAACATAGCCCTCTGCCCTCAGCCGCTCCACGCCCTCGCCCCGCCTTATTACGACTACTACATCCTTGACAACTGCGCCCGCAACCTTCAGGGACAAAAGCGTGGCCAGTAGCGTTCCGCCCGTGCTGATGACATCGTCTACCACAATGACCCGATCGCCCTTATTTATGCCGTTTAAGAAGAGCTGTGACTTGGAGTAGCCTGTGACCTGGGAAACCTCGATCTCGCCGGGCAGGCCGTATTTGCGCTTTCTTATTATTACCAAGGGGATGTCACAGATGATGGAAAGGCCTATGCCGATGGGAATTCCCATGGCCTCCACCGTCACAATTTTGTCTACCTCCAGATCGGCAATGCGCATGATATGGCCGGTAACCTCCCGGATCAGCTCCGGCCTGACCTCGGGCACGCCGTCGGTGATGGGATGTATGAAGTAGTTATATTCGCCCCTCTTGAATACGGGAGCCTCCAGTAATGATTTCGTGAGCCTTTCCAGCATGTTTGAGCCTCAATTCTTAATATTCTTGAATCTGGGAAATAAAGGTGTTGGATGAGGGCGGGAATTTCTGGCGCGGGATTTGAGAAAGGGATGCGTTAGGAATAAAACCGCAGAGGTGTGGAGCGCGCAGAGGACGAACGCACGGAGACGATTTTATTCGGAAGTATGCTGTTCATTTCGAGTGCGGGTTATAATGTAAATTTCCAGTCTCTGCGAACTCTGCGTCTCTGCGGTTAATAATTGTAGCTCGATAATTTAACCAAGGGTTACGGAATAGAACCACAGAGTCGCAGAGCGCACAGAGGACGAACGCACGGAGACGACTATTATTCAGAATTTTATTCCATCGACAAGCAA
This sequence comes from Methanothrix sp., assembly GCA_011391755.1. Classification (GTDB taxonomy): domain Archaea; phylum Halobacteriota; class Methanosarcinia; order Methanotrichales; family Methanotrichaceae; genus Methanothrix. The sequence goes on from JAABPZ010000191.1 coordinate 2,631, forward strand.
ACACACGGAAAACCACAGAGCGCACGGAGGACTCACAGAGGACTCTATTATTAACAGGTACATCCTTATACATTTTCTAAAGATCTTAGGGGTGCAAAAATGTCGGAGAATAAGAATTTCGTTGAAGATGGAAATGACCTCATTCCCGCCAGCATGCTGGCCGCTTTTGCCTATTGCCCGCGGCTCTGCTATCTGCAGTTTGTGCAGGGCGAGTTTTTGGACAGCGCCGAGCTGGCCGACGGAAGATTCCAGCACCGCTGGATAGATGCGGAGCAGGACGCCGTGCCGGAGGACTTCGTGCCCTTCCACGCCCGCTCCGTTTCGCTCTCCGCACCGCGAGAGGGGGTGTGCTGCAAGATCGATCTGCTGGAGGGCGACGGCCTGAGAGTCACGCCGGTGGAGTACAAGCGAGGCGAAGCGCCCAAGACCCAGGCGGGCCTGTACGAGCCGCATCTGATGCAACTGGCCGCTCAGTGTCTGGCCCTGCGGGAGAACGATTTTTCCTGTGAAGAAGGCATGGTCTACTTCATCCGCTCCAAAGAGAGGGTCCCGGTGAAGTTTGACGCAGCACTGATTGATCGAGCAAAGGCACTGCTAGCGGAACTACGAAGCACAGTGGAGCGGGGCGAGATTCCCCCGCCGCTACGCAGCAGCGTGCGTTGCGATCGCTGCTCGCTGGCTGGTGGTGCGGATGACGGAGGAGGTGGTGCGTGGGCCGCTGGCACGATGACGCGCACTTTGAAAGATCTATCCTTGACAGAAAAGTCGTGGCCCAATTGAAATCGGAATTGGACAAACGATACAAAAACATTAATAACATCAAATGCAAATGTAATTCAATATGAGTGCAAGGCCTATGACTATAAAGCTTGATGAAAATGGCAGGATTCAGCTTCCAGCCGATTTAAGAGCCAAGCTTAATATGAATCCGGGCGATGAGTTCGTTATAGGCGAAGCCACTAGCAAAACCATACTTCTAAAAAAAATGAATCTTGCAGTTATCATGAAAGGAATCATTGAAGAAGCCCAAAAGGTGGATCTCGATAAGCTTGAGAAGGAGATCGAAGAAGAGGGCAACAAGATTGCACGAAAGAACCACAAGATTTTTGCTGGACACTAACGTTTTCATAGCCGCAGCAAAGCGAGGGTGGACCAAGACAACTGAGCTGGTTATAAGACTTACCGAGGGCCAGGAAGATCTTATCGCCGATGAGGCTCTGATAGGCGAATACAGAAAATATGCAACAGGTCTTGGCAATTACGGTCAGCTATTGCTTAATCACATCCTGCAAAAGGTATCTGTCCTGGAACCATCAAACGATAAGATCGTCTTATGTTTGCCGTTCTTTCCAGAGAACCAGGAGGCAGACGTTCTTCATGCCGCTACCTG
>JAABPZ010000192.1 GCA_011391755.1 Methanothrix sp.
CAAGATCTCCTCAACGATTCCTAGCAGCCTGGCCCTGGCATCTTCCAGCGACCTTCACTTGATGAGCAGGTGGATATGATCGAGAATCTTTTCCTTCTTTTTGTCCTTCAAACCTAAAGTTGCCAGATGGCTTTGCAGTTCCCTTAGAGATCCGGCAATGTCCTTATCTTGCACGAGGGAGGGTGACACACAGAGTTGCTCAAAGACGTTTTTATGCTCTAGATTGATCCTATCACTTGATCCTTGCTTCATCATTCTGGCCAGCGCTTTGGTCAGAGGTGCAATAAGATCATTCAACTCATCCTCTAGCTGAGATTTTTCCTCTTTCTTCTTCTCCAAGATTCTCTTCAGTTCTTGTGTCTTTTTCCCAACATCACTTGCCTCCAGTTTCTTTGTCACCTCTTCCAGGCCGGATAACCGGAGGGTTATCTCCGAATGTGTCGCTTCATTATGCAGTGTTTTCTCTAACAGATCATCGATGCCCGATAGCTCTTTTTGCAGCCTTTCCGCCAGCTCTCGGCAGTACCAGCTCTCCTCTGCCAGCTTTCTTTTTTTGCCAATTTCCCTCTCCAAATCAACCAGCAATCGGCTGATTTGTGTCAGGTCGGATTTGATGCATTCGATGTTCCTGGGAAAGAGAGCTGCTACATAACTTTGCGCTCTGCCGAAGGTGGTCACCGTTCTCTCCAGTCCTTTGACGAGCGCCCAATGATGCTGAAAAGCAGATTCCGCATCCTTTTTTTTGGGCGGCATCAGCTTCTCAGAAAGCGTTTCAAGCTGCTTTACGACCTCGCTTCTTGCTGCCAGGCCCGCCCGCAGAAGCTTGGGCGGCGTGTCCTCATTCGCGCTAGCCGATTCCAGGGCGGATATGTCTTTAGAAAGTACCTTCGCCACACCATCCATCCGGCCATAGATCTCTAAGCAGCGCATAGCAAAATCGGATTCCTTCCCTCTCTCTTCCAGCCAGGAATTAATTTTTGCAAGCTGCAGGATGGCCGATTCTTCTTTGGCCAACTTTTTCCCAAAAACATTTTTGAGCCAATTCAAGGCCGTATCTCCTCATTTCCTTCTTTTTTGAGCTGAGAGATGACTTTCTCGGCAATCTTGGGGCCAAGGAGGCGGACGACCTCCATCTGATCGGCTTCCAAAAGCCTTTCTATGCTGGTTATGCCCGACAAATAGAGCTTCCTGGCCCGGACGCGGCCTATTCCTTTCAGGTTTAGCAAAGCCAGAAGATCCCGGCCGGCACCATAGTGAATGCGCTCTGCCAGTTGCTCTGCTTTGAAGGTTATGCCCAATTCAAGATGCTTGGAAAGCTCGGCTAAAGAATGCATGAGCCACTCTGCCGTCTCAGCACAGCGGTGAATGTCTCCCGGTCCGATGTGATATCTGCTGGCAATCTGCTCCTCATGCACCTCGCCGATCCAGTCCATGAGCATGGATGACGTCTTGGCCTCGCGGAGCAGATAGTCGTAGTTGTCTTCATCATATAGCTCCAACTGGTGCTGATCGATGAATTCCTCCACCCATACGTCTGCGGCCTGGATATAGAGCAGATTCATATCAGGAGTCATGGTAATGAGGTGAATGAGGCCAAGGTCACAAGGCCTTTTCCGTTCCGCCGGGTACTGTTCTAAGGCACTGGTGAATTTGTCCAAATTATCGATTGCTCTATGTTTCCCCAGATTTTCCATCATGATAACGGCGCTCAATGGATCGATGTAGAGCTTGGAGACCAGAGAGCCGAGCCTGGTGGGCAGGAGATCGCCCTCATCGCTGCCCTGGATCATGCCGTTATCCAACAAGAAGTCGAGGACAGTCTCCAGTGTGACATCCAGATGCCAGGGATCCTGCTGATGGGCATAAAATGTGGTGGCGATAAAGGCTTTTAGCTCCGGTTCATTTTTGGCGAAACCTGCGGCAAATGTGGAGAGCAGATGGGTCCTAAGAGCGCTCTCGCTGGCCAGCTTCGACCAGATCTCTTCCGGGGTGCCGTGGATGTAGTGCTCCAATAGTTCCTGCATCTCGGAAACGCTCTTGGCCATCAGAAAGGATTCGCCATAAGGATCCAGTCCGGGACGACCGGCGCGTCCGGCCATCTGGCGGTACTCGATGACGGAAATGGGCGTCATTCCTCTGCCGTACTCATATCTCTTGTAGCTCTTTATGAGCACTCTTCTGGCAGGCAGGTTCAGGCCCGCGGCCAGGGTGGGAGTGCTGGCTATGACCTTGATCTTGTTGTCACGAAAGCCCTGCTCCACCAGTCGCCGCTGCTCTGATAGGAGGCCAGCGTGGTGGAAGGCAACGCCGCGAGAGACACAGGAGGCGAGGCGCACTGCCGTCTCGCTCTCGCCTGTGGCCAGAATGCTCAAAGAAAGATTCTCTGTAGCCGCATCGGCAGAGATCAGGCCGCAGAGCCTGGAGGCCGCTGCCTCGGCGTTCTTCCTGGAATTCTCGAAGATGAGGATCTGGGCCGACTGGGAGAGGGTATCCTTAACCAGAGCCAGGGCCTCATCCTTCATAGCCAGCAGGGGGACTATGCCATCAGAGAAGACCTGCGATCCATTGCAGATAACGCCCTCTCGCAAGCGAATGGGACGCCAGTCGCTGCTTACCATCTCCGCCTTCAGCCAGGCAGCGATCTCCTGGCCGTTGGCGACGGTTGCGGATAGGCCAATGACCTGCAAATTGGGATTACAGTGAATTAACTTAGTGATGGTCATCTCCAGGGTGGGGCCGCGACCCACGTCATTAAGCAGGTGTATCTCATCCACTACCAGGACGGCCAGGTCTCGCACCCAGGAGGCCCCGTTTCTCATGAGAGAGTCGGCCTTCTCGGAGGTGGCGATTATAATCAGATTTTTGCCCAGGCGCTCGTCTCTCTTGTCAAAGTCGCCGGTGCTGATGCCTACAGAGACACCCAGAGCCCTGAACTTTTTAAAAGAATCATACTTCTCCGTGGCCAAAGCGCGAAGCGGGACTATGTAAAGGGAGCGGCGGCCTTGCAGGGCGGCTTTGAGCATGGCAAGTTCTGCCAGCAGGGTCTTGCCGGAGGCGGTGGGCATGGCCAGTAGCATGCTCTTGCCATCGAGAAGGCCCCTTTCCAGAGCCTCGGCCTGAGGCGGATAGAGCTCTTTATAGCCACGCTCCTCATAAAGCTTGACGGCCTCCGGGGAAAGCCACGAGGCAAGGTCCTTTATCTCCAGCATCTGTGTCTCCATGCTCCTCTAATCTTAAATACTACGTGAAAGTAGTATCTGCAGAATAGTAGTCACAATCATATAAATGCATCATCCATGGAGAGAAACTAATGTATGCCGATCGGATAAAAAATCTCCCGCCATATCTCTTTGCCGCCATTGACAAAGCAAAACAAGAAGCACGGACAAGAGGCGTGGATGTAATCGACCTGAGCGTGGGCGACCCCGATTTGCCGACGCCTGAGCATATCGTCAAAGCCCTGAATAAGGCGGCAAGTGACCCATCCAATCACCAGTATCCCTCCTACGAGGGCAAGCTAGCCTTCCGAAGAGCTGTGGCGGACTGGTACAAGCGGACATTTAACGTCGAACTGGACCCTACAGCAGAGGTGCTCACTTTGATCGGCTCCAAGGAGGGCATTGCTCATGCGCCCCTGGCCTTCATCAATCCCGGAGACGCGGCCTTGGTGCCTGATCCAGCCTATCCGGTTTACCGCACGGCCACTGTCTTTGCCGGAGGCGAACCTGTGATCATGCCGCTTCTTCGAGAGAACAAATTTCTGCCCGACCTGGAGGCCATCGCTCCCGCTGACGCCCGGCGGGCTAAGATCATGTTTCTCAACTACCCCAACAATCCCATCGGCGCTTCGGCGGACAGGAGCTTCTTCAAGAAGGTAATCGATTTCGCTAATGATTACCATATCATCGTCATGCACGATAATCCCTACTCTGAGACCTACTACGATGGTGAGCGGTCTCTGTCCCTTCTGGAGATGGAAGGCGCCAGGGATGTGGCGGTGGAGTTTCATTCGCTCTCCA
>JAABPZ010000193.1 GCA_011391755.1 Methanothrix sp.
ATTGGATCGAGCGTTTTCTTGGTGGGGCAGATTGGTTTAAAAAGTTAGGTTCTTGACTATAGAAGGATAACGAAGGAGGGGAATTCCGAATACACTCCTATCTAAAAAATAATCGGGCAATTATCCTTAAGTATTTTAGGCAGTTCTTTTATATCTGTTATTATCTTATCAGCAGCATCACATAGCTTCAAAGTAGGACGAGTGTCCTGCTGCACGGTCAAGATGCCCAGGTCCGCCGCCCTCAAGGCATAAAGGTCGTTTAGACCGTCGCCCACCATTACCACTTGACGATATTGGTTCTTCAGATCGACTATTATCTCTTTTTTCCGCTTTGGGCCAGAGACCGGATAAACTCGCGACAAATCTATACCTAATTCTTGGAGATAAGCAAGGCTTCTCATGCTGTCCCCGGAGGCCACATAGACATCCGCCCCATGATTTTTCAGACAAGCCAAGACATCCCGCAGTCCAGGAAAGGGAGATCCCCCCGTGCTAAGTGCATAAACAACCTCCTGGCGATTAACATCGACAATCATGCCGGCAGTATGATAATTACCAGGACACCTGGCCAATACTTCCCTATACACCTCCACAAGATCACCAACCTTGGCTTGAGAACTGCCTATAATGCGTACCGCTTCATCTTTGGAGATGGGACTGCTGGCACAACTTATCTCCAGTAATTGCTCGCGACCTTTCATCAGCGTCCCCAGAGCATCATCGGGCCGACAGGATAACATGAGGTTGGGGTCCATCTGAGGGACAACCAGGACTCGACCTTTCTTCTCCATAATCAGCTCCCAGGTAACCACATTCAACCGAATGACGCCCTTTTCGATATCCTTGGCCACACGATACATCCTGAGTATGGTTCCTGCCACATCCATGACCACGGCCAAATCTTTAAGCATCTTGGAGTTGGATGTTTAAGGGGTGAGATGAAACTTTTGCCGTGAAAGCTACAATAGCTTTTTTAGCTAGAAGATCCTAATAAACTAACGGGGTAGAACGACGAAGGGTATTGCCGTAGCGTTGTTGCTAATATTACTCCTATCCCTGGAGCCGGTCTTTGCCACCCCGGCCATCACCGAAGCCATCCAGGACGGAGATTTTTGCAACATGCTGAAGGTAACAGGGACGGGCACCTTTGAGGTGGGCGTCTCGGTTAAGGATCGGCAGCTTGCTCTCGAGTACCAAAATTTCATGTACGGCGACGGTGACCTGGAGATGGACAGCGCAACCGTCGAAGCACAGAGGGCAGCCAAGCTTCCGGGCATGGAGAACGGGATAGCTGTACCGCTCAACCTCTGGGAGAGCAACAAACTCACCTACTCCGGCAAGACCCCCATGGTGGGAATGAAATATATCAACTCCAAGGCCTTCTGGGGCGGCATCGGCGCAGAGATCACAGAGAGCTTCTCAGTCACAGAGATGGAGAGAGAGGGCAGCAGCTATTTCGCCTCAACCAATCCCGCCTCCTACATAACCGATCCTAAGAAGATTGAAGAGCTGCTCAGAGCAAGCCCCGTGCACAGCGTGGGCATCCAGACCAAGAATTCATTCAATGGAACCTGGCAGACGGATGCCCGGATGCATAAAATGTTCAGCAAGGATCTCAAGGTTCACGAGTCCTTCACTGGCAAGTTCGAAGTAGAGAAGATGATTAAGTTCCGGGAAAGTCCTGTGGAAGAGAAGAAACAATCGGGCTGCGACGGCATAGACTGCTAAGAGTCCCCAATTCTGCCCACGGGCCCCTCGCGCCAGGGATAATACACTTTAACTTACGATCTCGTTTCAGCTCTTCTCCCCAGCCCTCATATGAACCTCATCTCAAAATAAGTCTTTTATAAACCAGGAGCAAGATCCAAGGCTCGGGTGAATTGGGTTTGATTACCAATATTGATGCCAACGGCAGGATTCTGCTCCCTCTTGCCATCAGATATGGATTGCATCTGCTGCCCGGTGACAAAATCGCCGTAGACCAGCTCGGGGATGGGACCATCATCCTCAAGAAGATCGAAGAACAGGAGACTTTAGCAGCAACCGAAATGTCCGAGATCGGCATAATGCAGGCTGCACATAGCTAAGTGAAAACGCGGCGGCGCACCCGCGCAGCAAGCGGCGGGGCATTCATTTTACGATATAAACATCCCCAGAGGCCACCCTTGCGTGCCCCAGCCAAGATCTGTGCGGCGCTGCGGTTCTTACCTCAGCATAACCCGGCTGAGTGTCACCAGGAAGAGAGCCATGAGCAGCCACCCCAGCAGCGTCTCTATCACCGTCAGGACCTCATAGCCCTCGATGATGCTGAAATTCTGGGGGGTCTTGCCTAAGAACTCCATGCTGCTGAAGTAGAAAGCATCATTGGGCGTTACGCTCGCCTTTGCTTGCAGGTGCGTATCCGCGCCGTCCGACTGCAGAGCGTTTCCTGCCCAGAAGACGCCTGCGAAGAGGAGGATGATGATCACGCTCAGCAGAATAGTATAAGAAGGGCGCACCCCGTAGCCGCAAGAGATCCAGGCCATACGATCGAAGAGCTTGGGAAAGATCTTGTGCGAGCGCGCCTGCTTAGCTTTTCGGTACTGGTAGTAGCAGTCGTCCTGATCCTCGAACTGCTCTTGGTTTCTGAAGTTTCTGGTGAGCGTCAGGTACACTGAGCCGTTAAAGGGAATGTGCTCCTTGATGGAATTCCAGCGCACAGCAATGCGGTTAAAATTGAAGTCCTTGAGGTGGATGCTTGATCCATCCGAGAAGACGGCATCGGACAGATTCAATGTGTACACCTTGGCATTGGCCAGGTGAAAATATTTCTCGAACCTCGCCCGGCCAAAGTCGGCATCATTGAACTTGGCGCGGGAAAAATTGGCATCGATGGCAAAGTGGGCCCGGGTGAAGTTGGCCTCTCTCTGAAACTGTGCATCAGAAAATCCGGCATCCTCCTGAAAGTGAGAGCCTGAGAAGTTGGCCGCATTAGTGAAGGACGTGCCGTCAAAGTCCACCAGCCCAGAGAAGGCAGCGTGATCGAAGAATACATCGCCCTTGATGACCGAGTATTCTATTTTTATTATTGATTTTATAATTTTCAGTTTATTTTTGTTATAGGGCAGGTCAAGGCGGTGCAGATCCAGGTCCCCGTAGATGATGACGTTCTCGTACTCTACCGGTTTGCCCTGCTCGATCTTTTCCAGGATCTCCTCGGCCTTGATCATTAAGAGGCTATCGACCATAAACGAAAGGAGAAATCGATAATAGCAGATATTCTTTGCGGTGCCATTGAGTTGCTCGGAACTCTCCGTTTTTTATAGCGTTCTCTGTGCGCTCTGTGGTGAAAACGCCGTTTGCCACTGGTTATAGCCCAATGGCAGACGACACTACCATAATCGCAGGCATGAGAATCGCATAGAGGACTCTAATATCCAATTCCCACGAACCACTCAACATTCATCCGATCCCTTCCCCTGCAGCATCTTCTCCACAAAGTCCCAGTCGTGCTCGTAGATGTGCGCTGAGGCACTGGTGGTCGAGATAGATCCCGGCTTTGCGCCTACCTCGCGGCTGACGTATTGCAGCAGCCTGGCCAGGCCGTAGAGATTGGCGGGATAGGCCCCGGCAAAGTCGTGGCTGCGAAAGAAGATGGACAGGTTCAGGCGCCCATCGCGCAGCTTGAAGTCGTCCACAATCATGCAGGGAACCTCATCTTTGGCCGTATCTACGGGCACGATCCAGGTTACGGCCGTGGCGCGACGGGTATTGGCCGAGGCTTTGAGCCGCAAGATGACCTGCTCGATCTGGTCCAATGCGAGCACGCCCGGCAGATGCCAGGCACGCAGGCGTTCGCCATAGGTGTACTCAAAGCCGGGATTATTGCCGGATAAAAGCTGCTGGGCGTACTCTTCCAGACGCTCCTCATTCCAGGAGTACTGGGCGGGAATCATCTCATGGTAGGGGTCCTCCACTACCACCTGCATAGATAAGATCTCCCGAATCCTGGTGCCCCTCTCATCAG
>JAABPZ010000194.1 GCA_011391755.1 Methanothrix sp.
GTTCTATTTGTGGTGAGGGATCTGCTACTGCCAGCGCGTCAGGCAAAGCAAACTATGATGTAACCAAGCTCGATAAGCCTTCGGAGGTCTGGGGCAAGGTTGATGGATCAAGCACCACTTCGTTGAAAGGATCTTCCTCAAACTCCATCGCGAGTACTGGCGGCAAAGAGAACGGGATTCATGCAGAATCGCGCGTTCTATTGAATCGAAGAAATGAGGTATCTGACAGCGCGACAAGCATTCTTTCTGCTTATGCATCCGCCTTGAATAGCGCCACAGCCGAAGTTACTGTATCAGGACAAGCATTAAGCGGTGGATGGGACACTACAGCTACCGAGCCTAAAACCAAGCTCACAAATGAGAATGTGGCCTCCTCCGCGTCTGGAATCCTAAAGGGAACGACCATTGCACCGGGTGAAGGAGATGCATCCTATGCTTCAGCCATCATCGAGTCAACTGCAACGCGCAATTCAGCATTCTACTCAGGCCTGCAGAGCGGCCTATACGTCTCAGGCGGTCCTTCCAGCTATGCCTCCGCAGTCAAGTCCTCGGACTCGGTCGAGACTTACTCGCAAGCTCTGATCGAGGATCCTTTGTGGGGATCCGTTGCCCGGCAGTCAGGCAGAACTGCGATTGAATGGGGCCAGGTAGCGACGACAGGATCTGGGGCCATATCCAAGGAGCCAGGAGCATCTGCACTCTCCTTCACCAAGATCCAGCTGACCACAGACCTTCTGGAGCAGGGTAGTGCAATAAGCTCCTCGGGAAACATGACGCTTGCCACATCGACAGAGGTCTCTGGGACCTTGAAGGCTGTCGCGGGGGCTACAATATCCGGCAAAGGATCGGGTGATATGTCGACCGCTGATGGTATTATGGTTAATTCGGCTGGCTTCGTCGGAGATGCAGAAACGCCTATCAATCATTTCTCCTATGTCAGCTCTGAGGAGGTCCGCGGCCAGATTGCAAATGTCGCCAAGAACGCCTGGATATCTCAGGAACCATCGGGTACAGAAAACCTTTTCAAGCCTTTCGGCATAGATACCGGTTCGGATCCTATGTTCGCCTGGGCCAGCACAGAAGGCTGGTACTATCAGGCGCACTAACTTTTTTTGTATGTGTTTAGCTCATCAAATCAGCATCAATAAGCCTATTTTACAGATTCTCCTGAAACCAATTCCTTAAAGCTAATTTCAAGTAATTTGACCTATTGATAGCGTTTTCCAATCCGTGATGGTTCAATTCCTTAATGCTCATTATCTGATGAAATCAGCATCTATCAAACTATTCAGAGGACCTAAACACGTACCTTTTTTAAAAGCTTACGCATCTTTCTGCAACATCCAGATGCCATCCATTGCTATTATGCCCAGATCTTCTGTTGGATTGTGAACGTTGAATGAGTATAGCCGATCGTGCCAGTCGTAATTTGTTTTGTAATCAGAAGAAGCTATTGCGACTGTAACCTCAAATCTTCCTTGCAGGAGGGGCAGACTGTCTAGATGTAGATCAACATGACCACTGCCTTCTATCATTCCTGTATCGCACCCCTTGAACTTTGTGGTAGTTCCGTAGCAGTAGGTCTCTTGATAATAAAAAATTATCCCGAATACAGGTGACTCTATCCTCTCATGCGCCTGAAAGAAGATTCTAGCGATGAAGGGGTCTCCAGATATGAAATTATCGTTCTCTTTTCCACATTTATCTATAAACTTAAGGCTGGATATCTCGATCAGCTTGTTGCCCCACCCGGTCTCTTTCTCCGCAGCCGGAGCATCTTCCTTTGCATTATCCTCTAATTTGTATATATATTTATCTATAATTCTATTAGTATCTCCAAAATCTATACGCTCCCCATTACGCAGGAGCAATGTCTTATCACAGAGCCTCCTTACTGCGCCAAGGTCATGAGATACGAAGAGTATTGTAACTCCTTTCTTCCTGTACTTCTCGAAGACCTGGAAGCACTTCTGTTGGAACTCCATGTCCCCGACCGCCAAGACCTCGTCTACCAGGAGTACATCAGGATCGGTCTGCACCGCCGTGGAGAATGCCAGCCGAACTTGCATCCCCGAGGAGAGGTTCTTCAGCTTTGTATCTTCAAACTTGCGCAAGCCCGCGAAATCTATCACTTCATCGGCTCGATCCGTGATCTCTTTCCTGGAAAGCCCCATGACCGTGCCGTAAACACCTATGTTCTCCCTTACTGTGAGGTCCGGCTGAAAGCCCACACCCAGCTCCAGGAAGGGCGTTATCTTGCCCTCTACTTTGACCGTTCCCCTGCTAGGCCGGAGTATGTTCGCAATGATCTTGAGCAGTGTGCTTTTGCCTGACCCATTGTCCCCTATTATGCCGACGCATTCACCTTCCTCCACCTCGAAACTGACATCCTTCAATACTGTGAATGTCTCGTATTGCTTGGGCTTCATCAGACCCACCAGGTTCTCGAAGAGCGTCGTCCTTTGCTCGTGCGGAATCTGGAAGGTTTTCCAGAGATGCTCCACCTTCACCGCCATTAAATCGCCTCCGCGAACTTGGGCTCCAGCCGGTCGAAGATAGCGTAGCCGAGCAGAAGCAAAGCCAGCGCGCATATGGCTGCATATGCCAGATTCAAAAGATCTGGGGGGATTCCGTACAGGGTGCAGTCCCGCATCATAGTTATTATTTGAGCCATCGGATTGAGCATCACTATCCAACGCACATTTTCTGGAAATATAGTTATTGGATACAAAATTGGCGTGGCAAAGAATCCCACCTGGACTACGAATCGCCAAATGAATTGAACATCTCTAAAGTAAACGTTAAGTGCGGATAGAGTCATCGATAGCCCCAAAATTATCAGAAATTCGAATATGAATAGAATCGGGAAGTATGTTACGGTCCATCCCGGCATGACTCTGAAAATCACCATGAATATTATGAATACCACGAACTCCAGTGCAGTCATCATCAGCGCCGTAATGCAGGTGGATATCACAAGAATGTCCCGGGGGAAGTAGACCTTTTGCACCAGGCTGGGCTTGCCGATGATGCCCCATATGCTCATGGACGTTCCCCTATCCAGGAAGTTCCAGAGGATGATTCCCAGGAGCAGGAAGAGCTGGTAGTGCTCAACCTGGATGCGCATGAGGTTGCTGAAGACCACGTAGAGGACCACGAGCATTAAGAGCGGCTCTAAGAGCGACCAGAAGAAGCCAAGAGCTGAGCTCTTGTAGCGCAGCTTGAAGTCACTCCAGGCCAGCCTGAGAATTAGATCGCGGTACCTGTAAAGCTCATGTATGTGATTTGCTGTCAGCAACTTGGACACCTGATATCTAATTGATTGCCTAAGAGCTGTGCACGATTGTGCAATCAGATTCAGCACCTATGACGCGGGGGAATGCGGCCCATCTTTATCCTAGGCGGTGATAATAAACCTTTGCACTCAGTTTCGTCCCGCATGTGTGTAGTCCCGCATGAATTAACCTTTAATATTAATAGCGCAGATCTTATCCTTGGATGAAACTCAAAATAGTGATCCACGGTCCTAAGGTCCACAATGTAGGATATCGCTATTTCCTGCTCAACGATGCTGATAATCTTAGCCTGAAGGGTTTCTCGGCACGAAATATGAAAGCGAACGGCCAGCAGGTAGTGCAAATCTTTGTGTAGGGAGATGAGAACCAGGTCTCCGAATTCCAGGAGATCGTAAAAACCCAGCAGCCAAAAGCCGCAGAGGTCGCCTACGTAACCTTGGAGAATTATCCGGATCGCGTGGAAAGCTTATCGAGATTCTCTTTTCGATTTCAGTCTCTGCAGGTCAGCAAGGGTATTGAATCAATTTTGAGTATAGAGAAATTGCAGGAGACCATGCTGGAGAAACAAGATCAAATGCTCGGTAAGCAGGATCAAATGCTCGACAAGCTGGAGAATGTTCGACTTGATATTGTCGATGAAATCCGAACGTCCTCAGAATCCAACATTTCTGAAATGAAGAATGCCGGGGTGTATTCGCCG
>JAABPZ010000195.1 GCA_011391755.1 Methanothrix sp.
CATACTCCGTTTTGGAGTTCCTGGATATTATGAAATCGGATGGAAATTTATAATCTGCTTGCTGAGCGGGCGTGTCGCTTCGTTTCACTGCTTGATGGTTCTTTCCTTGCGCTGTTTGCATCTCGAGTTAGGGCAGCAGTCCGGCGATTTGAACCATTTTAGCGTCTCTGGGCCAAAAAGGAACAATTTACGAAGGATTTGTGGGCAGGTTTTCCTCGGAAAATTGGGCGTTCGTTCGGCTCAGTTTTTATATATCGTTCCATGCACGGTTAACCCTGGATGGTTTGCAGCAAAGGACCTGATGGTGATTGGGGAATCGAAACATGAAAGCAATCAGAGAATACTTAAAACATAAGCCATGTTTACGGGGTCAGATCCTTGATCGCGGAGAACTAAAGCGTGTAGCTCAAGCCTGTGGACTGAGCCCCCAGCAAGCCAGATTGGAGCTAAGGGGGCTGGGATTCATCTTGACAAGGAACAATCATGGGCTGACGATCTGGAAGAGGCTGGAAGAAGGTCCCATCGACAAAAGGGAAGCATAAGGTTGAATTATAATCAAGAAACCGGCAATAAGATTGTGACTTTGAAGGTGAACCTCATTTCAAAAGTTATTGAGCTAAAAGATATTCAGAAAACATATCGCATTGGTGAGAGCGAGTATGCAGTTCTCAAGGGCATTGACCTAGAGATAGAAGAGGGCGAGTTCATTGCACTCATGGGGCCATCCGGCAGCGGCAAATCCACTCTCCTCAACATCGTGGGCTGCCTGGACCGGCCCACGAGCGGCCGTTTCCTGCTCTTAGGGCAGGACATCAGCCTGACCTCGGATGATGAGCTGGCTCGCTTAAGAAGAGATGAGCTGGGATTTATCTTCCAGACCTTTAACCTCATCGGCCGCATCAGTGTGCAAAAGAACGTGGAGCTTCCCATGATGCTCTCCGGAGTCGTGCGCCAGAAGCGAAGAGAGCGTGCTCTAAAGCTACTCTCGGACATAGGCATTGATCACCGTTCTGATTTCAGCCCCCAGAACATATCCGGAGGGGAGCGGCAAAGAGTGGCCATTGCCAGAGCTTTAGCCAATGATCCCAAGATAATAATCGCTGATGAGCCCACCGGAAACCTGGATCTCAAAAACAGCAATGAGGTCATGAAAATTCTAAGCAAATTGAACCAAGAGGGCAGAACCATAATCATGGTCACCCACAACCCAGAGATCACCGAGAACTGCAGTCGCGTCATAAGGCTTCGAGACGGACGCATTCTGGAGAGCGCATCATGAACCTGTTACGATTAATTCAAATTTTATTACTGCTCCTGCTGGCATCTGGCTACGCAGCCGCTTATGAGTATCGCATGCCTGTGAACATACAGGCAACTATGACTCCTGCTGTGCTCCTGCCCGGAGACGAGGCTGTGCTGGCCATCGAGCTGGCCAACGGCGCTGCCTCCTACGGAGTAGGAAAAGATGCCGGCGCGAGCAGCACTGCCCAGGCCGCACTTCTCTCCACGCCCCTTAACAAGACATCTTTAAAAAGCACACAAGAGCTGGAGGTGCTCACAGAAGATCGCCGGGATCTGGGCATGATCGGCCCCAACGACAAGATCACGGTCTACTACAAGATTCGAGCGGCGGACAACATATCCAGCGGAACGTATCTCCTGGACTTCCGGGTGGTGGGCGGATATGACATGACCACCATCAATCGCGAAATTCTCATCAAAGTGGATGATACACCCGTGGGCCTGGCCCGCGCGGAGGCTGCCGCATCAATCTTCAACCTCAATGTAGCCAATCCCCGAGAAAACACTCTCAATGCGGTCACCATTGTGCCTTTCGCCAAGGGAATTGTATTCTCGCCTGATGAGTATTATATCGGCACCATGGACCCGGATGAGGTCTTCACCATCAGCTTTGGCATACAGTCAACAGATGCGGCAAAAATCCTTCAAAATCCAGTCAACCTGAGCTTTGCGGCCAAATTCAAAAACGGAGACAACTGGCACATGTCCCAAGCCTACGTTACCACTTATACTCCGCCTAAGGATACCAGCACAAAGAGTAGTTACCTTCTGCCCGTGGGCGCAGCCGCTCTGATTGTGCTCATGGCGGGCGGATATCTGTACCGCAGGCGAAAGTTCGCCAGCAAGAGCAACAACAATTCCCCTAATGGAAATCGAGCGTCTTAACGTTTAGGTGGCAGATGAATCTTCCTGACATACTGGAGTTTATTGCCGTCGGCTTTCGGGCCGACCGCTTCAAGACGCTCATGTCTTCTCTAGGCATAATCATCGGCGTTATGGCTATAGTGGTCATGCTCTCTGTGGGTGAGGGGCTTTACTCCGGGGTGTCCTCTCAGTTCTCCACTCTTAATTTGGATATGATTCGTGTCATGCCGGGAAGCGCCCATTTCGGTGGTCCCGGTGCTGACCAGAATAGGAATCCGGCTGAGCCTGCCAAGTTCACCGAGAAGGACACCAAGGTTCTGGAGAATGTGGTGGGTGTGAAGAATGTTGCCCCAGAGACCTCGGCCAATGTGGTGGTCTCCTTCCGGAGTACCAATGCTTCGGCCAGCCTCACCGGCGTGGACCCGGACAAAGAGGAGACGCTCAAAGGCGACGTAGCCGAAGGCCGGTTCCTTACGGGCTCCGATTATAAGTCAATCGTCATTGGAAATGGCGTCTCACAGGAGCTCTTTCGCATGAAGGTCACGCCGGGAAACAAGATCCGGCTTTACCTTAAAGACCGCTACATGGACTTCAAAGTGGTAGGAGTTCTAAAAGAAGCGGAGCAGACATCCTTTGGCAGCCCGGGCAGCAATGAGAACAACCAGATGTACATCACGCACAAGGCCATGAAGGAGCTGATGGGCGAGGACAATTACTACTACGGCTCCTTTCAGGTGATCGTTTATGATCCGGAGCAGGTGGAGAGCATCATCGAGAAGATCAAGAACGACCTGTTGAGGTATCACAAAAACGAGGCATATGATGCCACCACGGCGCGGGATATGCTCGCCTCGCTCATGAGCATCCTGTCCATGATTAAGTACGCTCTCGCGGGCATCGGCGCCATTTCGCTACTGGTTGGGGGAATTGGCATCGCCAATGTCATGATGCTGACGGTAAAGGAGAGGATTCGGGAGATAGGAGTCATGAAGGCCCTAGGCGCGACCACCAGGGACATTCGCACGCAGTATCTGCTGGAAGCGGGGGTGCTGGGGGTGGTCTCCAGCGTCATCGGCATTGCTCTGGGGGTGACGGTCTCCTACCTCATAGGATCGCTGGCATCTCTGCCCTCGGCCATAACCGCTCAGTCCATCCTGCTGGGGCTGCTCTTCGGTGTAGTCACTACCACCATAGCAGGAGTCTATCCGGCCAACAAAGCGGCCAAGCTTGATCCTATCGAGGCGCTGCGAGCGGAATGAGGCGCTCGCCGCTCGCCGGCGTTTGCCCAATGACTTGGATAAAATATATTTTTGAATTTTTTCCTCTTCTATCTTTGGATGTTCAATAGGAAAATGAGATTTTAGATCGTCCAAAACCACCTTGCTTTGCCACGCAGAAAAGGATAACTATTTTGAGAACCTTCAATAGCACATAATTCATTATTGATAATGTAAGTAGATAACTTGATGGAAGTGTCGATATGCCCGTAACTTTTGAACCTCATAAAAGGCTGGAGCACCTTGAGGACTATGTAAGCAAAATTAACTTCTATTTGCCTGCAGAGGAAGCGAGAATACAGCTCCTTCGGTGCAGGCTGGTCGGCTACAGTTTGGTGGCCGAGATAAATGAAGAAGCCTACACCAGGAAGTATGTCGACCAGCTCATCGCCAAGGCCTATCAGACTCTTTCCACGGCGAACGGCAATGAAGTTGCTGATCCCTACAAGGACCCGTGCAAATCTCAATACATGATTCTGGATGAGCTGAGATCCTATGTTACCAGGGACCCGGCTGAGTCGTT
>JAABPZ010000196.1 GCA_011391755.1 Methanothrix sp.
TTCTTATATATTCCACGGGATTTAAGATCGTCATCTCCAATCCTAATTTCTTAGCTTGGCTTACAAGTCTGTTGTCACAACTTAAGAAGTAATCGGCTTTGATAAAATGGGCGCATGCGAGATGGATGGCATCTTTTGAGGTCATCTTGGATCTTCTCTGAAATTCCAGAGCGGATTGATAGATTTGCTCTTCTGGTCCAATTCTAGTCCTGCAAAGAGTGGAGAGTATGAAGGCAACGTTCAATCTATTCGGGAAAGGACAAAGCAAGGTCTCATCCTCATGCATGAAGGACCAAGCTAATTGGATCTCTTCAATCTCGGCCCTCAGAAAAATCTCTTCGCAGGCCAGAGCCTCAAGCTGGATCTTTATCTGGCTGGGATCATCGAATCTTCTTTGAAAGCAATTGTAATCAAGATAAATCAGATCCATCGCATCTTTCCTCCTCAAATCGATACCTTCTAGCAACCTGCTTTTCCTTCCACAATCCCGATCTCCTCCTCCGTCAGCCCATAAAGCTCATAGACCAGCGCGTCGATCTGCCCGTCCGTGGCCTCGATCTGCCGTTCCAGGGCCGTCTTTTCGTGAGGCGTGGCAGCTTCGGGGAGCTGTTTATGCAAGGCGAGCATCTTCTCCACCAGGGAGACCATGCGGTCGTGGCGGGCGAGGTCGGCGGGGTCGGAGATGTCGATGGTGCGGATGGGAAGCGTAGACATGTATTGATGCTTCCATCTAAAGAAACCACCGCGGATTTCGGAGCTTGTGTTTGAGAAAAGAAATGTCCATAATCTGGAATTCAGCAACCCGATTAGATACATCAAATTATCATTACAGCTTATGATATATGCTGTTGTATCATAATAGTAGTTATCCTTTTCAAGAGTGAACTGGCCCCTAGAAGCGATTTCTGCGTAAACTATTTTTAGCTTTTCAAACTCCTCATAGTAGTCAATTGTATCTTGAATCTCATACCACTGGTAGGCTCCAGGTTTCCGTCCGTTCCATTCGTCACCCTGCCAGTCTTTCGGCCTTGGAGTCAGCCGATCTTTGAATTTGTCCAAGTATTCCTTGATTGCCAAATATTCATCGATATTCACCCCATGTCTGGTGAAAATCAGATACTTATCGCTCTTGGGCTGCTCGTACCTCTTGATATCTCTGCCTGCCAAAAAAGGCTTGATCAGATCCGCGCTCCTGGCATCCTCCGCGATCAAGCGCGCCCGAGTCACCTCATCGATGACGAATGCCTCGTTGAGCCCAGTCAGCACGCCCCTGTAGATCTTCCCGCCCACGTACTCGCCCAGGGGCACGCCCTTGGCCCTGATCTTATCCAGCAAAGCTTGAGTTCGTTCATCAGCCAGTGACCAGCCTTTATCATCGAGTGTATTCTGGTTCATGCTGTAGTGGTCTTCCCGGACGTATCTGCCAAGGTCCTGGAAGTCCAGGGTCTTTACCTGGATTACATCGAAACTCGTCTGGGGAGCACTTTTTGTAATGCGAATTATGCAAGGATAGGTAGTGGCTCCCTGGAACACTTGGAGGTCTCCAAAGTCGATAAGCTCATCGATGCACTGCTCTTTCAGCCAGCCCCGCAGAGGCTGACCATAGTTAGCCCTCATCCATTTGTTGGCCACAATGTACGAGAAAATGCCACTTTCCCGAAGGAGTGATACTCCACGTTCTATGAAATAAGCATATAGGTCCGCTGTCCCGTGGTAGACCTGGTAGTGCTTCTGGAAATAACCTTTGAACTCGCCCAGCCCTTCCTGCCTTACGTATGGCGGATTGCCTATCACCACATCGAACCCGCCCTTCAAGAAGACCTCAGGAAACTCTGTCTCCCAGTCGAATGGATTGATCCTCGCAATCTCCTCCGGCCCCAGGCCCGGATTGTCCTTCAGGATGTCCCAGCCGATCAATGAATTCCCGCACTTGATGTTCCGGCTCAGATCGGGCAGCGCCCTCTCTGCAAAGAGCTTGAGCTGCTTGGATATCGTCTCCTCGTTCTCGCCCTCCAGCACCTTGAGCAGAAGTGAGAGCTTGGTCACCTCCACCGCCTGCCGGTCGATGTCCACGCCATAGATGTTGTTGAGCAGAATGCGCTTGCGCTCCGCCGTGGTCAGCTTCCACTCCTCGCCCTTTCCCATGTAAACGGGCAACTCTGGGCTGCGCCCCTTCCTGCCCGTCGCCGGGGCCGCAGCTGCGGGCAGGAGCTTCTTGATCTCCACCATCCTGCCGCTCTCAATCAACGGCACCAGATTTTGTATGTACCATTCCTTATGCCAGTCCAAAAGATGCTGATAGGCCACAATGAGAAAAGAGCCCGATCCGCAAGCCGGGTCCAGCACCCGAAAGGCGGCGGCCTCTTGCAGCGTCTTTTCTTTGAGAAGCGGTGCAATCGTATTTTGCACAATGTACTCGACGATGTAGGCCGGCGTGTACTTGACTCCGCCCGCCTTCTTTACCTCCGGCTTGTCCTCAACCACGGCGTTGTGGCCTTCGTCCAGCCGGATGACCTTGCCCAAAAACTGCTCGTAAATCTGGCCTAAAATTTCCGCGGGAAGGACGGAGAACTCGTAAGGGCTCTCTGGGAAATAGAGGCGCTTGATAATATTCTTGAGGGTCTCATCATCAATGTTCAGTCCGGGCGTGATGGTATCCGGATTTTCTCTGCTCGGTTCCTTGCAAAAATGAAAGATTCCCGAGTTGTAGCGATCGTCAGCCTGGAGGAACAGCTCGCACAGCCTGGGATAAACCCTCTCTCCGCTCAGCAGGTCTTTCAGGCGCATGTAACGTTCGATGCCCCGGTCCTCGCAGATGCGCAGGAATATGATTCGATCGATAATGGTTTGAACGGCAAAGTTGAGGCTTACCGTGTCCAGCTCTGGGTTGTGCCGGGCAATGCTTTTGGCCAGCATCTCCCGCCACTCTGAGATATCGTCCAAAAGGGCAGCGTCCACCCTCTTTTCGCCCCGCTTTTGCGGCAGGGTCTGCACATATTTGTCGAGGGAACCGTTGAGGACCGCCTCCCTGGAAAAGAGGGCGGCAATCTCCGGCCACTTCTCTGCATACTGATCGTACCGGAAATACAAAAGGCGCGATTTGGTGGATTTGTCATCCTTGGAGGGGCGCGCCCGGCAGTAGTAGACCGAGAACTCCTCAAAGTCGGTGAGAATGGAGATGGCAAGATCGGCAGACCAGGCGTAGCGCCTAATCTGGTAAGCGGGATAGACACCGGATTCGATATTTATGGAGGGCCTCTTCACCTCCACGAAGAATTTCCTCTTCTCGAAGAGGCGAAAGCTGTAGTCGGGATTCTTGATCTTTCCCTCGACATCGACCGCGTCCTCTTCCTTGACCTCTCTCTTATCGGCCCGGCATTCCTGCTTGTGGTAGACATCCCACCCCAGCGCCTCAAAAAAGGGATTGATGAACTCCGTTCTTAGCTCAGTCTCATTGTACTGGCTGGACCGGTAGATATCCTGATCGCGCTCGAACTTCTCCATCAGCTCGATGATCTTTGCGGGTGCCGTTGTCACTGATGCCTCTGCCTGCAATTTCTTTGCCCTCCGGCGCATTCATTAACCGCTCTCCCGAAAAAGCTTCTGGCAGGAATGCTTCAATGGAACTTTCAAGGTTTTTCGTCTGGCAAAAGTCCCGGCCTAAAGACCACAAAGCCGATATACCACTTTATCTTAGCGCATAGCGAAAGGCGAGATTAAAATGCTTATTGGAATTGATGTGGGCGGCACCACCACGGATGCCGTTATCGTGGACGGGAGTAAGGTTGTCAAGACCGCATATGTGCCGACAGATCACGATAACCTGTTGAAGTGCCTGCTTTTGGCCTTGGACGAGCTGGTGCAGGGCATCGATGCCGGCAAGATCGAGCGAGTGGTCCTGAGCACGACACTGATTACTAATATGATTGCAGAGGGCAAGACCGATCCCGTGGCTT
>JAABPZ010000197.1 GCA_011391755.1 Methanothrix sp.
CCGATTCCGGTTGGCAGTTCGGCTTATGCCAGATGATATCCGAGCGCAAATACCATCCGTCTGATTGCAGGGCAAAAGCCAGTCTCCAAGGGATGCCTATCAGATCTTTGGGTTTCAATCCCTGGGGGGTCGGGGGCCGGTAGCTCATAGCCCTTGCGGGATTCTTCCTGTCTGCGTCTCGCCAGGCGCGGTTGCCGCTGGTGTATGAATCACCAATATTGAGCCATAAAGTACCGTCTTGTGTAAGTGTGCGCTTGACTTCTCTGAATACTCGCACTAAATTTTCTATATAATCCTGCATCTCTGGTTCTGCGCCGATTTGATGAGGATCTCCATAGTCTCTGAGGCCCCAATAAGGTGGACTTGTAACGCAACATTTAAAATAATTTTCTTTAAATTTCATGAGGTTTTCTAATGCATCGCCCCGTATGATCAAAGAATCAAAATCTTGATTGGAATAATTTGAGGTTAGGGTTACCTTCTGTGATGCGGGAAACCTTGGGCCGATGCGGGGCATCGATGTTATGCATACGTCGTCTTCTATTGTCTGGCACATATCTGATCTGCTGCAATCCTCTGGTATCGTAGCATTAGGTAGGATGGTTTATGAAAGTTCTTAGGCTTATCGGTCTGCCCGCAGCGCAAAATCAGCTAACGCTAATGTAGCTTCAACCGACACCGTTAATAAGGGGTAATTGGTTTGCTGATGGTTCGTGGCCTGAGGCGGCTTTTCGTTACATTCTCCCTCCATTACCTTTTGCCGCCTCGGGCCCTTTCCTCCTTTCTATCCAATGGCAATTCTTTGCAGATCAATTTGTCGGATGGGGCAGGCATTGCTCCTGGATCACTTCCGCCTGCGCGATCACTTCTGCAAAGTTGGTTGCTGATCTTCCCCAGGCAGTCGCCTTTGCAGAACCTTCTCTCTCCAGCAGGGCCCGGTCAAGCCACCAAATCGCTTCCCAGTAATTGTTTTCCGCCTCCGCCCATAAATTTGCGGCCTTTTCCGGCGGCTGCTTTCCCATCACCTGGACCGTCATCCACATGACCGCCGATGCATCCTTTTTGAGGTCAAATACGAGGTCTTCCGGCCTTTTTCCTAAGGTAAGGTTTGCATAAGTTCCTGTTTGGCCGCTTCCAAGGGTGCCCCAGTAGGGCATGCTGGGGTTTCCCGTGCAGATGGAGACTTTATGATCGCTGGGAATAGCTATTGCCGAATAAAGGGTCGCAACATCAGGACGGAAGCGGTTGATGGTGTTGGTGCTCCAAGGATCGTCAAGATGCCATGCTTTCCCGTCCCACCAATCGGTTAACGAGAAAGTCTGCACGGCGGTGGAATAGTTGAATTTGCCCTGCTGGTCGGCGATCATCTTCTCTGCAGTGATGTATCGATAATAGCTGGAGGGGTAATACTTTTGTGGGTCCCAAATCGGTTGAGAGGGTTTCATATTGAGATTAAGATAATGGTTGGTCATGACCAGATAATCAGATTCGTTGTTGTCCCCGGCCTTTCTCAGGGCATATCTGGCCCGGGTGGCCTCCAGAATCGTGGCATTGCCCCCGGCATCAAGTAGGAGGTGGTTAAGGCCAAACATGCGTGTCGAATTGATGAGGAAACTTTCCGCTTGGGGGGCGGTGTCGCAGGTCATGGCCACATAGGGCAGCTCCAAAAAGCCGGTAATGCCGGGGCCGTTGTCGCCTGGACCCTTCTGTGACGCTGCCGCCAGGATGTATATCAATCCCTTATCATTGAAGGCAGAATTGCTTCCTGTTCGCCCTGCCCCGGAAGGAATGATACAGGAATTCCCAAAATCCGGATAGAGGGCCAGGATCACCGGGTAGGAGTTGGATGGCAGATGATAGTAATCGAAATTTGTCCCCGCGATCATACCACCTCCGGTGGCATTGCCGAAGGCGGCTATGGTCGTGCAATGATCAGGGGGCTCCGGACCCTGCCGTCCGCCAAAGTAGAGCATCACCACCGGGTCATCCGGGCCGAACTGTAGGCCCTGATCGTTCATGGCATCGGTCATACCCTGGAAAAAAGAGCTAAAATTAAATTGGGGCAGCTCTCTTGCGATATATTGCCGGTATTCCTGGCAGGTCTGCTGGATCTCTGGCGAGGAGTTCTTTGAGAGAGCACTGGCCCAGGCAGCGTCCCGCACGATTGCAATGTAATCTTTGGCCTGAAGGGCATACTGATATCCCATCTCGTAGGGGTCTCCCTGCAGCACGACAATAGGCATTATGTCGGGTGGAGGGATATAAGTTTTCGATGATATGCCCACGGACGGATCTGAATTATTTAATGGGTCGCTAGACGAATCAGTGGGAATTATCATTTCCATGTTTTTGGCATTTACGAGTCCTGCTAAAGAGCAGGAAACGAAGATACAGAACAGAACAAGAGCTGATTGAAGGGAGCATTTCCGGGAATTTTGTCTATACATACTACGATGTAACGTCTGCATTCAATAAAATTATTTTGAGTGAGGGCCGCTTTTGGCATTGCTTTCTCTTGTATTCATAGCTCACCCGCAATACTTGCACCCCGGCAGCGTCTCCCCATTGCCCAGGTAGAGCACCTGGCTCTTGCAGCCGTAACGAAAGACGGTGACGCCCTTGCAGCCTGAATCGTATGCCAGGTTGAAGACCCGCAATACATCGTCCACCGTGGCACTCTCGGGAAGGTTCACCGTCTTGGAGACGGCGTTGTCCGTATACTTCTGGAAGGCGGCCTGGATGCGCACGTGCTGCTCGGAAGGGATGTCCAGAGCCGTAACGAAGAGCTCTTTCAGATCGGGGGGAACTCCCGCTATATCCACTGCCGAGCCCTTCCTGGCCAGCTCCGCTTTCAGCTCCGGAGTGTAGATGCCGCGCGCTGCGGCTGCACGTTCAAAGAGGGGCGAGACCTCCAAAAGGTGCGCCCCCTCCAGCACCCGGCGCACAAAAGCCAGCGCAAAGAGCGGTTCGATGCCGCTGGAGGTGCCCGCGATGATGCTGATGGTGCCTGTGGGTGCGATGGTAGTCACCGTGGCGTTTCTCATGGCGCTCCAGCTCTTGAGTTGGGACTCTTCGAAGATGGGAAAAGAGCCGCGCTCTTCGCCCAGGCGGGCTGACGCCGCGCGCGCCTTTTGGGTGATAAATTTCATGATCCCTTCCGCCAGGCGCACGGCCTCTGGGGAGTTGTATGAGACATTCATCAGGATGAGCATCTCGGCAAAGCCCATCACCCCGAGACCGATCTTTCGCGACTGCAAGGTGGTCTCTTCGATTTGCTGCAAAGGATAGCAGTTCATATCGATGACATCGTCCAGGAAGCGCACGGCCAATGAGACCAGTTCAGCAAGCCGTTCCCAGTTCATCTCACCTCTCTCCACCAGCTTGGCGAGATTGATGGACCCCAGGTTGCAGGACTCGAAAGGCAGCAGGGGCTGCTCGCCGCAGGGATTGGTGCTCTCAATCAGGCCCGGCAGGGGGTGGGCGGCATTGATCCTGTCTATGAAGATCATGCCCGGATCGCCTCCCGCCCAGGCAGAGTTAGCGATGCAGTCCATTGTCTCTCTGGCATTGATCCGGCCTGTGGCCTGCTCTGTTCGCGGATTGATTAACTCGATCTCGCCGCCCTGCCGCGCCCTGCGCATGAACTCATCGGTTGCGGCCACAGAGATGTTGAAGTTCTCCAAGAACCCCGGTTTTTCTTTGGCCTGGATGAACTCCAAAATGTCCGGGTGATCGACGCGTAGCGTAGCCATGTTGGCGCCCCGGCGACGGCCTCCCTGCTTGATCACATCCGTGGCCGTCTCGAAGATGCGCATGAAAGATACCGGGCCACTGGCCACGCCGCCCGTCGCGCGCACCACATCATTTTTGGGCCGCAGCCTGGAGAAGGAGAAGCCTGTGCCTCCTCCGCTCTGATGGATG
>JAABPZ010000198.1 GCA_011391755.1 Methanothrix sp.
CACTAATTGACTTAATATAGCAGGGAACGACCACATTAAGTTAATATGAAAACGGCCTACAAGTTCCGGCTATACCCAAACAGGCAACAAGAAGCACAATTGGCCTTAACGCTGGATACCTGCAGGAATCTTTGGAATAAAGCTCTTGCTGATCGCAAAAATGCCTGGGAACGCGAAGGCATAACCAGATCTTACGAAGATCAGGCAGCTTTGCTGGTCTTTGAGAAACAGTCCAATCCTTACCTCAATGCCGTCCATTCTCAGGTCGAACAGGATGTCTTGAGGAGGCTTCAGAAATTCTCAAGGCAAGCATGGGAATCAGAACCCTCGGACTGAGGGGGATAGCCTGTGGAGAATCGACCTTTGGCTTTGGCCTATGTCCAAGGTAAGCGTCGGTTCGTCGAAGCAGGAAGCCCCATCCTTTAGGGTGGGGAGGAAGTCACAGGATCAAGTCACCATTAGTTGATGAAAAAGTGAGGCACAAAAGGTATGACCAAGTACTTCGAGGTAGTCCGCCGCGACGGCCCGGCCCGCATGGGAAAGCTGCTTACAGAGCCGCAGATCAGCACTCCTGCCCTGATCACCAAGGACGATTACGTCTCAGCCGGCAGCGTCTACAGCTTTGCCACCCTGCAAGATGCCATAATGGCGGGCGAAGCCCTGCAGGGTCAAAAGAAGCTGGCCATATTGCCCTTCGTGCCCGCCGCTTTACGCTCCGAGCCGGCCCTGGAGCTGCCACCCCTGGATTTGGCTGGCCCCAAGGGCGTAATGGTCCATCCCTTCAGCACAAAAGAACCGGAAAAAGCCGATGTCTATGTGCTGGGCAGCAGCGGGGCGTTGAAAAATCCCAGAGATCTGGTGGCAGCTATTGTAAGCGTGCGAGAGAAGGTCGCCCCGGACACGGCCCTTTACGCCCCCGCCCTGGCCACACCTGCCAACCTGGCTCTGCTGGTGTACCTGGGGCTGGACCTGCTGGATGGGACGCGCGTCCTGGCGGACGGCCTTTTGGGCCGCTACCACACCCGCGATGGAGTTTGGAAGGCGGCGGAGCTGGTGGAGCTGCCCTGCCGCTGCGAAAATTGCCGGGAGATGGCTACGAAGGGAAGGAAGGCACCGCTGCTTATAGCCCACAATCTGCAAAAGCTGGAAGAAGAGCTGCTCGCCGTTCGTGAGGCGATTCGCTCCGAGACCATACGCGAATACATCGAGCGGCAGGTGCGGGTAACGCCGGAGCAGACGGCGGCCCTGCGCCTGTTGGATCAGGAGCACCAGTACCTGGAGAAGAGGACGCCCCAGAGCCGGCGCAGCACCTTTTTTGCCAATTGCGCCGAATCCTTGCAGCGGGTGGAAGTCACTCGCTTTGCCGAGAGGGTGATCAACCGCTACAAGGCTCCAGAGAGCGATGTCTTGCTGCTCTTGCCCTGCTCGGCAAAAAAGCCCTACTCCTTATCCCGATCGCACAGGCTCTTCGCAGAGTCGGTGGGAGGCCACCGCCGCTATCTGCATGAGCTGATATTGACCTCCCCTCTGGCCCTCGTGCCGCGCGAGCTGGAGGAGGCTTATCCTGCCGCCAGCTACGACGTTCCCGTCACCGGCCGCTGGGACCGAGAGGAGAGAGCATGGCTGACGGGCTGTTTGCAGGCCTATCTCAAGAAAAACAGGTACGCCAAAATCGTGGCCCACCTCGATGGAGAGCTGGAGGCGGCGGTAAAAGACAGTGGCATTGAGGCCACATTTACCGGGGGCGGCAGCAAAGGCCCGGCCTTGGACCGGCTCAGCGCGGCTGTATCGGAAGCCTGCCAAGGAGCGGCGCGCCTGCCCGATCTGCGCCTTCTGCGCTACCGGGCCCATGCCGATTACTACTTTGGACAGGGAGCCGGCGATCTTCTCTTGCAAGGAAAGATCATAGTGAAGGGCCGGGAGATTCAGGACGAGAAGAAGAGGTCCCTGGCAGCGACCACGCCCAGCGGCATGATCGCTCTCTCCCTGGCTGGCGCAGCCCGGCTGGAGCCGTTGGGGCGCTATATCGTCAAGATCGGCGACTTCCTGCCCAAGGGCTCCTTGCTGGCGCCTGGCGTTGTGGACGCAGATGAGCAGATCCGGCCGGGAGACGAGGTAATAGTAGTAGGTGAGAAGGCCTTCGGCGTGGGGAAGGCCAAGATGTCCGGCTGGGAAATGGTGGCCTCGCGCCGGGGCGTGGCTGTGGAGATAAGACATATAAAAGGAAAGCAGTAGAGTGAACGCAGGCATTGATTTATTTTTAGGGAGATGAAATAGCATCTGATGAATGGCCCACTGAGCAGTGCCGGACAGGAGAAAGACAGGGCTCGACTCCGAACCTTTCGCGAGGTTGTCGAGTTCTACATGATCGATTTTAAAACGCCCCTGGGGAAGGGAATCGATATCATCATTATCTTTCTCAACCTCTTGCTGGGGGCCATCTTTGTGATAGATACGTACAATATCTCCAGCGGCTTGAGAGACCAGCTCTGGAAGCTTGAGATACTGATCGTTGCCATCTTCATTGTTGAGTATTTTCTCAGGCTTTACGGCGCGCCCAACAGACTGTCTTATGTCAGGGACATTTACAGCATCATAGACCTGGTGGCCATAATGCCCACCCTCATACAGCTGGCTCTTCCCCCATCTTACTTCATCTATGATATCAGAGTCATCCAGACAATTCGAGTCCTGGCCATCTTCCGTATATTCAGATTCCTGCGCTTCATCTCCCAAAACCATTCTTTCTTCGGCACAATAAGCCTGGGAATGATTAACGTCGCCCAGCTTGTGGTGAGTATCATCATAATATTCTTTGTATATTCAGGAATATTCTATTTTGTGGAAAGCCCCCTCAACCCAGATGTGCAGAATTTCGGGGATGCGTTTTACTTCACTGTGGTTGCCGTCTCAACGGTCGGCTTTGGAGACATCGTGCCCGTAACCCAAGCAGGCCGGCTGGTCACGGTGGCCATGATAATCTCGGGCATCATCCTCATTCCCTTTCAGGCAGCCAGGATCTTCCGGGCCTGGCTTATGACCGGGCGGGAAAAGAGGATGCAAATCTGCCCAGGTTGCGGTTTGGACAGACATGATATAGATGCCATTTACTGCAAAAAATGTGGGGAAGGCCTGCCTGACAACGGCAACGTCTAATGCGATCCTCCGCAGAAATTCTCAGAGATTTCGCGTCACAAATTCTCTTTTATCCTCGATCCGCCCGGAGGCAGGAACTGCACCATCTGATCTACTGAGGCGACTGACTTTAGGAATGCTCGGTCCTCCACTTTATCAGAAAACTGTCTGTAAATCTTCTTGGCCAGGTCCTCGGCATTCAGCTCGCCCGGCTCGATCTCCACCACCGGGTCGGCTTTTGGCTTGACTGCAAAAACAGGCCCGCCCACAAGGACGCCTTCGGCTATGCCCAGGGCCAGGCCCAGAGGCGTATCTTTAAAGTAAGTGCGCTCTCCCCGGATGACAAAAGCGCCCTTCTTGAGAAACTCGCCCGATTCCGGAGTCTTGCTGACCTGATCGCCCTTGATCAGGTAGCAATCGGCAGCGACAAGTCCGCCTTTCCAGACTGAAGAGTAGCTCACGGCAAACTGGGCCGCTTCCAGAAGAGTGCTCTCTGGGACGGGCTCACCTTCGGTCTTGATCACCGTAAGAGGTGCGCCGGGAGCGTCCGTATGAAGTGCGAGGTCGCGCCGTTCCAGATATTTGGTGTATATCTCCTCGTTGCCGTCCGCATCCCTTCCCCCCAGCACCATAAATCCATCGGAGGAGAAAAACCAGCGGAACCTCTCATACCACTTGGGCTTTCGCCTCCTGTAGAAGGAGACGGGACGGGCCTTCTTTGGAGCAGCGGCCTTTCCTGCCCGAAGCT
>JAABPZ010000199.1 GCA_011391755.1 Methanothrix sp.
TCACCCTGGCCCTGCAGGCCATGATGTGGCTCTTCTCCTGGTGGGAGACCTCCAGGGTGCAGCCTACGGACTCTACGGCCCGGCGGACAGCATCGACATCCGCCCCCAGGTCCAGGAGAGAGGCCATGATCATGTCTCCGGAGGCTCCGGCACAGGGATCGAAGAGGAGGACTTGCATACTTCGCATTATCTTGCTATGCCGTTAAATACAAATTGGTCATAGCGATCACTTTTTCCAAAACTCCGGCACCAATAGCATTAGGGCGGTTACTATCTCCAGCCGGCCGATCCACATGCAAAAGAAGAGCAGCATCTTTCCAGCAGGATGAATCTCGGCAAAGCTCAGCATCGGTCCCACACTGCCAAATCCCGGCCCGGTATTGCCTAGTGTAGTCGCCACCGCGGAAAGGATGGACTCGATGTTCATCTGCGGATCGTCGTAGCAGATGATGGCCAGGAGCAGCGAGGCTACGGCAAAGATGAATATGTACGTGGCCACGAAGATGTTGCTGGGCCGCAGCACTTCATCCTTGACCGAGACTCCCCCCAGCTTCAGAGGAATTACGGCTTTAGGGTGCAGGGAATGAAGCAGCTCACGGTAGACGCTTTTTAGAACCAAAAGTATTCTAACCACCTTAATGGCCCCGCCAGTGGACCCGGCACAAGCGCCTATGAGCATGAGCAGCATCAGAGAGAATTTGGCTGCTGCCGTCCACTGGTCGAAGTCCGCCGTGGCAAATCCGGTGGTGGTCATGACGGAGACCACCTGAAAGCCAGCCAGCTGAATCTTGCGGATGATGTCGCCCTGCAGGCCGCCCCAGAGAATGATAATGATTGTTGCCGTCACTACAATCAGGCTATAAAACCGAAACTCTGCGTCCTTGAAAAGGGCTTTTCGATCGGAGGCGAGCATTTTGTAATGCAGGGCGAAGTTGGCCCCGGCCAGAAACATGAACAGTGTGATGATACCGTCTATAATTCCGCTTTTATACGCGGCTATGCTCAGGGCCTGGGGAGAGAATCCGCCCGTGGCCATGGAGGCAAAGGTATTGCAAAAAGAGTCGAAGAGGGGCATTTTTGCCAGGTAGAGGAGCACGATCTCAGCTATGGTCATGAGGATGTAGACCACCCAGAGCACCCGCGCGGTCTGCTTTATGCGCGGCGTGAGAGCATCCTTGTCCGGGCCTGGCACCTCTGCCCGGTAAAGCTGTCGTCCCGCCACACCCAGGCGGGGCAGTATGGCCACGAATAGTAATATTATACCCATTCCGCCCAGCCACTGGGCAAAGGACCTCCAGAAGAGCAGTCCCATATAGGTCTTATCAGGACTGCTGCTGATCTGCAGCCACGTGCTGTTGGCCGTCAGGCTTCTAACGCCCAGCTCCAGTTGGTGTGCCAGGCTGCTGTTGGCAAGAGCTCTGTTTATAATCCAGTATCCCTGGGCATTTGATTCCGTGAGTATGGAGGAGCCGGTGGTGGTAAATGCCGACATAGACTCGAATAGACCATCGATGAGGCCGATTCCCAGGAAGACGTAAGGCAAGGCGCCAAAGAAGGCCGCTCCCAGCCACCCCAATGAGACAAGGGCAAAGCCCTCTTTGAGGCCCGGCTCCTCCTTGGTGGAGAGCCTTCCTAAAATTATGCCGGTGGCGAGAGTAAGAAGAGAGGTTAAGGCAAAGGCGATGACGCCTCCTGTCTCTCCATAATAGGCGGCAACGCCCCCTGGTATCAGCAGCAAGACCGCCAAAATCTTGAGAAGCGACGCAAATAGCCGAAGAAATACCCTGATCCTCATCGAATAATAACACCCCGAAGGCCGGAGCACCCTCCTTTTGTCGGCAACTCTCCGTTCTCCCTGCTATAAAAAATATGTGCCTGAATTGAATCAGGATACGAAGAGCTTCTTTACCTTGGAGACGACCTCCGGCATGGACATGACAAAGACGCGGTCTCCCTCCTTGACCTTGAAGTCTTCCTCGGGCATTATCGGTCTTCCGTCTCTCAAGATCATGCCCACCATGGAGTCCTTGGGCAGCTCTTTGGAGATGCTCTTTCCTATGATTTTGGCTCCAGCCTTGGCTATGAAATCCACCAGCTCCATCCGCTCGTCGCTGAGAGTGATCACCTCTTCTCCTCCGCTCACCCTCTGCAGCACGGCATCCGCAGTTACCTGCCCGGGGCTGACTGCTCTGTCCACTCCTACCAGCTCGAAGAGCTTGATGTAATCATACCTGTTTACCCGGGAGAGGATTTTCTTTGCACCCAGCTGCTTGGCAAGCAGTGAGCAGAGCAGGTTCTTTTCATCCAGGCCGGTGACAGCAAAGACCACATCCATGTATTCAGCACCCTCTTCTTTCAAAAGCGAGATATCAGTTCCGTCTCCATTGAGAATCATTGTACTGGAGAGCTTTTCTGCAATCTCTATGCATCGCTCTGTATTTACTTCGATCAGTTTTACATCCAGTCCCATCTTCTCCAGCCGGCTCGCCAGGTAAAATCCAACCATTCCACCACCGACGATCAGGGCCTTATGTGGTGAGGACTCTTCGTGAAGCATTCTTCTCAGTTCGGGAAGCGATTTAGGGTCGCAAAGGAGGAAAAGGTGATCACCGGAAATGATCGGATCTCCTTGTAAAGGTATGCTGATATCTCCCTTTCTGTTTATAGCCATGATTTTGCAGCCATCCGGAAGGTTGACCTTGACCTCACCCACCGGTCCCTGCAGGGGCATTTCCTCGGTGACCTTGAACTCGATCAGCTCGACCTTGCCCCCTGCCAGCTCCCTATCCAGGAGCATGGATGGAAAATACAGAGATCTCGCCATATCCTCAGCCATGGCCAGCTCTGGACAGATCATGTAGCTGATACCGATCTCTTTTCGATCCTGGACCGGCTGATCAATATACTCTGGATTGCTGACTCTGGCAATGGTCTGGCGCACGCCTAGATGGCTGGCTATGATGCAGGTGATCACATTCACCTCATCGTTGCCGGTCACGGCCGCTACTATGTTCGCTTTATTGATGCCGGCCTTAATGAGCAGACGGGCATTGGCGGAATTGCCCTGCAAGACCTTCACGTCCATGTCCTGCAGCCTGGCACAGGCAGCCGGGTCATTGTCTATGACCGTTACATCATGATCCGCGTAAAGCTCGCTGGCTATGAGATAACCCACCTCGCCAGCTCCGGTAATCAAGATACGCATCTTATTTCCTCCACAGTTCTGGAATAAATAATAAGAATATGGGCATCAGCTCCAGCCGGCCGATGTACATGGCAAAGAAGCCGATCATCTTAGCAGCATTCGGCATTTGCGACCAATCAAAGGTGATAATGCCAAAGCCCGGGCCCACGCCGCCCATGCAGGAAGCAATTCCTGCGGCCACGACTTGCAGATCCACACGTGGGTCGCCGGACGAGACCATGGCCAGTAGCAGAGATAGAGCCAGCCAGATTGCCAGGTAGAAGAAGGAGTAGAAGAGCATGGGCCGGAGAACCTCTTCCTGAACGCGAGCCTCACCCAGGCGCACTGACATCACGGCATGGGGATGAATCATATGGCGAAGTTCGTTGTAGGCGTATTTCAGGCCCACCAGAAGCCGTCCCAATTTGATGCCACCGGCAGTCGAGCCGACGCAGCCTCCGATGAGCATGACCATGATCAAAGCCAGCTTTGCCGCGGTGGACCATTTATCGTAATCCAGCGAATTGACAAAGCCGCACGTTCCCATGAATGATATAACCTGGAAAGATGCAAACCGGAAGCGTTCTGCCAGATCCCCAGCTATCCCGCCAAAGAAGAGCAGGACGGCGGTGGCTA
>JAABPZ010000200.1 GCA_011391755.1 Methanothrix sp.
TCAAGGGATATAAAATTAAACATTACTGGGCTCGTTATGGGTCAACGGGAATCTAGGTTGATACAGACTGGCGATAGGTTGCAGGGTTATGGCACACTTATCGAGAGAGGGTCTGATACTCCGGCCACCGCCACCGGCTCCATAACCGATGAGGGCATAAGCCTGGATGTAAAATTGGTCCAGCAGCAGAAGGATTACAGGCTGGATATGGCTCTGGTTAAAAGCGAGCTATTAGGCAGCTACGAGCTCTATGCCATGGAGAAGCTGGAGGAAAACGGCAATGCCACAGCCAGCCGATCCAATTCCTGAGCATTATTATTTATGATACGGCTCACCATGCATTATCCTGAAGCTTCGATAGATCTGCTCCAGAAGAATTATTCTCATCATCTGATGGGGAAAGGTCATTTTAGAAAAGGAGAGAATAAGGTCCGCCCTCTCTGTAACCTCCGCTGCCAGTCCCAGGGGGCCGCCGATCACAAAGGCCACCTCAGTTTTTCCTTCCAGGATCATCTTGTGTAGCCCTGCTGCCAGCCCGGGCGAGTCGAGAGCCTTTCCTTTTCTGTCCAGCGCGATCACCGGTCCGCTGTGCCGCTTCAGCTTATCGAGAATGGCCAGCGCCTCCTCTTGCATGGCTTTCTTCTCCTCTGCCGGGGAAGCTGCCTCTTTAATATGCGCCTCGGATACCTCTACCACCTCCAGACGGACATAGGGACGAAGGCGGCGAGCGAAATCGGCGGCCGCATCCTGCCAGTACTTCTCCCGAAGTCGCCCTACGGCGATGATGCGAAGAATCACTGTCTCTCCTCCACGTTCTTCAGATAGAGCTGGCCGGTGGTCGTGGCTCTCCAGCCGCCTTGCGTCCGCTCGATCACCAGAGCCTTTTCCAGCATCTGCAAGTGATACTCGGCCAGAGCCACGCCAAGATCCAGCTCCTTTGCTATCAGCTCATTACTCTTCATGCCGCCGGCAATTGCCTTGAGAATCTTTCGCCGCAGCCGTAGCTGCAGGACTTCCAGGGCAAAGCGGTGATCTTCCGCGCTCTCCCACCAATTTGCAGCTTCTGCAGAATTAGAATTTGCATCTTGAATATTAACAATAGTTGTCATCGTCGTATTAATAATATTAGCTTATTCAAACTCGTTTAAAAAATTCCTTAAATTTTTTAACTTTTAAATTAATATCTAATTTATTAAATATATGATTCCAATAATTTTCTTCTATTTACTCATTTTTATTATCTCCATGTATCTCGCAGGCACCGCTTCCGATCTCGCAGACCCGACAGATCTCCCTCTCTTCGTCCAGATGGCGAGAGGCAGTGGCCAGCACACTGGCGGAGGCCAGGTTTCCTGCCAGAAACACGGCGGCGGCAATCTGGTCATCCGGAATGCCCAGATTGGAGGCGATGCGAATATGCAGTTTCAGGCAGTGGCTGCATCTCATGGCCGCCGACACGGCAACCGAGATCAGTTCGATGGTCTTGGCATCCAGAGTAGAGCTTCTTTGGATGGCATTGTTGTGCATCACCTTGGTGATGAGAATCTCGGGACTGTCCTGCATGAACTGAAAAACATAGGGGATCTCACCGTATGTGCTCTCTACTGCTTTTAAGATATCCGCTGCTGCTTTCTCCTTCCCCTTGACCAAGATGGCGTCCAGATCATCCTCGAAGCTCATGATACTCTCCACTCCCCAGGCCTTAGAAGACAAACCCGGTTTCAGATGCGGACAGTATCCTCACAAGTATATAGTCTTTCATCCGCGACGGCTTGATTGCAGCAATTTCGCCAAGCTTCACACCTTCGTCGAAGGTTACAGCTTTTACTGCATCCTTGTAATCATTATAAGGCAGCTTCACTCGCACCCCAGTCAGATTGAGGGCTATGGGAAGCGGCGAATAGGAGAACTCTATATCCGGCACCTGCTCACGCACGGCATCCATGATTCGGGGCGGCGAGGTAGTGAGCGGATCCTTGGCAATGGCAGCCCTGGTCTTATCCAGAGCTCTGCCTACCGCATCTACGATCCTGTCTAAAGATCCAATCTCTGTAGCCTTGCGGGCCCGGTGAGCCATTCGTCCGATGGAAGGGACATAGTCAAAGGCATAGGGAAGGTCTTTGGCATCGATCTCCGGCCCGCCTGTGACTACCACCGGCACATTGATGTTCCGGTATAAGCTCTCTTTCTTCTTGATGCAATCCTGGAAATTGCCGAAGATGAATACTGCGGCATCATGCTCGTTTATCAGGGCGGTCTCATACTCATCGATCTGAGCGATCTCTCGACCAACGCCTCTGGCCATTCCCAGCATATTGGTCTTGCAGCCATGGCGGCGCAGGTACTCAGCTATGTCGCAGGCGACATGTGGCAGATGATGAATGGCCAATGTCGGTGTTACTACAGCCACCTCGGTTCCGGCCAGCGGTGCCCGCACCAATTCACTTCTCAGCTCCTTGGCGAGTGCCTGCAGCGCAGCCATATCTTCGCTGGGAACCAATATCAGAAGGATGATCTCTGTCTGCGTCACATTCTTTTGCAGGACGTAGCCACCCAGATCCTCTACAAGCTCTACCACCAGATCGTGCTTGTACAATCCTCCCGTGAACATCACTGGCTCAAGCATTTTCCATCTCCCGGATCTTTGCTTTGATCTCAGATACCATTTCCGGAGTCAAACTCTCCTCAGCAGCAATGAAGAGAAAGCTATCTTTGGTCATTATGTTGCGCCGATTGCGAAAACCTTCCGGTGCCACTCTCACCAGAGCATCAGTCAGATCCTGCAGGAACTCTGCCTCCAGGTCCGCAACCATCAGCTCGGAAGGCGAATTATCCGAGGCTATGATCACAATGTCCCTTGCCGGTTGCTCTACCCTCTCTCTTCCATAGCGCTCCCAAAGCACCCGGAGCAGATCCGCCATATGCTCCTCATCATTGATCTTGATCTGATAGCCCCCGGCAACTTGGAGCACATCGCCCACATCCTTGACGGTGAGTGGCGGAATTCCGGAGCGAAGAAGTCCGTATAAAGCGAAGTACGGTTTTTGTATGTCCACATAAACATAAAGCCTGCCGATGGACCGGATGAGGCCCAGGTCCTGCAAGATGTCCATGATGATCTCGCGGTATTTCTTAGCCGCGAACTCCTCCTGGCCGGTGACCTCGATCTTGAAGACCTCCATGGGGTCCATCTCAGTCCTCCAGCAGCCCCGAAACGAGCAGCGCAGCGCCTACTGCCCCAATGTACTGAGCATACTTGGGAACCGTTACCTTGACATGGAGAAGCTCTTCCATAGCTTTGGGCAGTCCCTCAATGAGAGAGGTTCCACCCACCATGATCACCGGCTCCTTAACCTCAACCTCTTGCAACTGCTGCTCGTATACCTGCTCGGCCACAGAATGGCAGGCAGCCATGGCCACGTCTTCCGGTTTGCAGCCCAGGGCAAGGCTGTTGACCAGGCTTTGCGTGCCGAAGACTATGCAGTAGCTGTTCATGGCCACATTTTTATAGTCTCCTTGGAGAGCGAGCCGACCGAGCTGTGTGATATCGACACCTAGCCGCTTCGCGGTCAGCTCCAGGAACCTTCCCGAGGCTCCCGCACATATGCCGCCCATGGTAAAGCCGCCGGGAATGCCGTCCTGCACGGATATGGCCTTGTTGTCCATGCCGCCGATATCAATAACTGTAGCGTTGCCCTTCTGGGCGTCAGCCAAAAAGACAGCTCCCTTGGAGTTGACGGTTATCTCCTCCTGAACCAGCCTGGCGTTGATATGCTTGCCCACCAAAAAGCG
>JAABPZ010000201.1 GCA_011391755.1 Methanothrix sp.
GCCGAACCTGACGTAGGCCGCGCCCAGCAGGGCAAACAGGAACAACATGGTTACCGCGATGATGAGCGCTGTTCCACGCTGATTGTTCAATCTGGTCTTCCGCCGCACGTCCTGATCTCCCTGCCGCTCTTGCTGTAAGGGCAATCCAAAAGGTTGCATATTCCTATAGAGAGCCTTTCCATGAGTTACATATTTTCAAAGAGCGATCTATTTCTCTTGATAAAAAGCTTTTTTGTCTCAAGAGGAAAGGCCGACTAATTGCTTCTATAACAACTGCCAGAGGTAGAATAGATGCAGAACTGGTGGTTGGGGATTATCAACGCTTGCTTCTCGAAAATCCGATCACTGGAGCAAGATTAATCCTAAAGAGAGGGATGCCATATATTCAAATATTTATTGTCTGTGAGGTACTTCCCAAGGAAATGGAGGATCCTGTGGGGGTGGACCTTGGCACACGGAAGCTGCTTGTCGCATCCAACGGCTTTAAGATCAATGGACGTCCAGTCAATGCAAAAAGGCAGCATTTTAAAGCTCTAAAGTACTCTCTTATGGAGAAAGGCACCTCTTCCGCTAGGAGGAGGCTCAAACGGCTGATTAAGAGGGAAAAGCAGTGGTTCAGAACAACTCTGCATCAATCCAGCAAGGCTTTGGTTGAATCTTTGGACGAAGGCAATTATCTCGTGCTAGAAAGGCTCCGCGAAACCAAGGTTAGGATGGGTTCAAAGAGGAATCTGAGAGGTACCTGGCCTTCATTTCAGTCTTTGGCCATCGGAAGGCTTCAGCAAATGATCTCCTATAAGTGCAGAGATCGGGGAATTCCGGTGATCTTGGCAAAACCCGATTTTACCTCTCAACGATGCCCCAGGTGTGGCACAATAGACAAATTCAATCGGAGAAGCCAAGCACTCTTCAGGTGCGTCCACTGCGGATACCAGCATAATGCAGATTTCGTTGCATCCATTAACCTTCGGGAGCTGGCTCTTGGAGGTTGGGTTGCCGTCAGCCAGCCTGATGCGGTCCCAAAATCGGAAGAGACTGCAAGCCCCATTCAGCGGAATAATAGCACTATGTGGGCAGCTGATCAAATACAGGATGCATCCAAGAAAAGGAATAAGGTCAAAGGGGGTGCAGCGATGGCCAGGTAAATAAATTCGAGGCACCTATAACCGTTTCTGTTTACCTCTTAGAGAAAATGATATATCTCCGGCATCTATTGCTTTGCATTCAAGCATGATTCTGCCTCCTTGAAGATGTAAGCTGTATGTTCCTTCCCAAGATCCAATCTAGCCATTCTGAGAAGACCCAGGGCCATAAAAAAGGGAAGCGCTTGAGTTATCCAATGAAACTCTCCCACGTCATTGCAGTAGTTCCATATGAAATGTCCTATGTATTTTTCGGATCTTTCTCTATTATTCTCATTAAACTCAAAATAATTTTTGAGTTCGGCGGCCACTATCCCCAGATCGTGGACCGGATGGGCATGCTCCCATGCGCTTTCGAAGTCCATTGCATATACTTTGTCGTGCTTGAATACATAGTTTACAGGGTTGGCATCGTTGTGGATCAAACAGCCTTGCTGGCTATCCCAGTCCCTTTTGTACCACCAGCTTCCCAGTAATCCGTTGAACATCACTCTTCTATCTGAATGCAACTTGAGCTGATCCAATATCTTGTGGAAATGAGCAAACTCCTGCTCTTTCCTGTATTCCGATCGCGTCTGGTCGTGAAGCCTTCGCAAGAGATGAGCAACGGCAGTTAGCCTTCTGTAAAGGTCCTGATCAGACGTCATATTATCATATAGTGATTTGCCACGAATATATTCAGTTACCAGCACGCAGTCAAACTCTTTTTTGACTGCCAAAGGTTTGGGAATATCAATAATAGATTCTATTTTTTTGAGTGTTCTAAATTCCCTTTCCATAGATCCGACGGCATCATAGTGTCTTAGCCAACCGGTTGGCTCCGCGTAGAACTTGGCAGCAACGCTATATCCCTCACCCTTGAAAGAGTACCTGCATACGGTGTGAGATGCACCCTCTATCTTATAGACGACAACCTCGCATCTCTTATTTTGTATCCTGCCGCCCAACACCTCTATGAGCCAGTCCCTGAAGCTGTTGCCCGGCTTTAAAGTAGCTACCTTATGCTCCGATATCATGATTCACCATTCTTGGATTTTTTAGACTAATTAAGTTACTGGAAGAAGCGATCCGAGGGACTTATTATAGACTTCTTCCGTTTCTTCAGCGATTATCTCCCAACTGAATTCCTCTGCGATTCTCCTTTGCCCCGCATCTCCTAGCTTCTTCATCTCCTTTGGATTTTTCAGAAGTCGGTTTATGCACCAAGCGATAGACTCTGGCTGGATATAGGCCAGCAATCCGTCCTCAAAGTTCCTTATGATACTCACTGCTTCTGTTGCCACTACTGGCTTGCCGGCATCCCAGGCCTCTAATACAATAACGCCAAAGGGCTCGTTCCTGCTGGGAACACACACCATGTCGCAGGCGTTGATCAGCTTCTCCTTCTCCATAGCGGGGATGTAATCCAAGAACCTGCAAGCATTGCTTATTTTGAGCTTCTTAGCCTTCTCCTCGCATGAGTGCATCATTTCGCCCTCGCCAGCAAATATGAACGCTACGTCCTTGCGATTTTTCAATATGTGTGGAATAGCCTCAACCAGCAGGTCAGGCCCCTTCTGGTAGCTCATCCTGCCGCAGAATAGAACCACAGGCACACCGAACTTCAACCCGTACTCCTTCCTCGCGCTACCTGAATCAATGACTTTCATAATCTTGCCTGGAATCATGCCGTTTGGAATGATGCTTATCTTGGTCTCAGGAATGGAATAAATTTGCTTGAGTTCTTTCTTCATCTTTTGGGTAGTCACTATGATCTCTACAGACTCATATCCTGCCACCCATTCAAGGTGGGAAATCCCTTTGTTTCCAAAGTTATTGCCGCATCTTCCCCACTCCGTGCTGTGCATAGTCAGGACGTAAGGTATGCTATACTCCTTCTTCATGCGTTTGAGGGCTTGCACAGGGTGCCAGTCGTGGCCGTGTACGAGGTCGAAATTGCCGTAGATTTTTTGGACCTTAACAAAACGATCGTACATAGCATCGCTCATCATTGCCATCTGCTTTAGAATATCTCCCGAGCTATCCTCCTCTACTCTTTGATAGTGCACCCCATTGATTCTGTCGTAAGAATCGAAATCGCCGCGACGGGTGAAGATATGCACCTCGTTTCCTCTTTTTGCCAGAGCCTCTGATAGTTCTGATACATGTGGTGCCACACCACCCATCTTTATTGAATACAAGCTCTCCCAAGAGAACATTCCAATTTTCATTTTTTCCACCCCTAACACTTAGTTTAGGCTGTAATTCCGCCCAGTTTCGCCAGTACTTCACGATATATCTCAAGGGTCCGCTCTGCCGCCTTCCGCCATGTGAAATCATTCGTGCATCGCTCGCGTGCATTCCTGCCCCATTGTTTGAGCCTCTCCGGGTCATCGAGAGCCATATCAACGCCCCAGGCTACGTCTTTCGGATCCCATCCATTCATGTGTATGCCTGTAGGCCTCGAAGCGTCCCAGTTCTCCACGATCTCCCTTAGACCACTGAGTATTGTTGCAGCGAACTGGTTGTAGCTCAGCAGATCAATGAGGGGCTCAGAGGTTTCTTCCGAGAGGAAGGGCTTGAGGCCTTCATTCATTGGAAAGGGAACCTCTCACAAGACTCTAATCCCCTTCCTGCCCTCGTGCCTCTTGAGGCCGCTCCC
>JAABPZ010000202.1 GCA_011391755.1 Methanothrix sp.
CTCAAGGCCTGGTATATGACGAAGGAGTGCTTTACGAAGGAACGGGGCTGTACGGGCGATCAACGCTGCGCCGCGTCGATCTGGAAACGGGCCGCGTTTTAAAGCAGACGCACCTGGAGAGCACCCTATTCGGGGAGGGCGTAGCCCTCTGGAAAGACCGGATCATTCAGCTCACCTGGCAGTCGGGCCTGGGCCTTGTCTATGGCAAAGAGAATCTGACAGGGATCGGCAACTTCAGCTACCCGACAGAGGGCTGGGGCATAACCTCCGACAACAAGAGCCTGATCATGAGCGATGGCACAGATATCCTGCATATTCTTGATCCAGAGAGCTTTGCAGAAAAGGGTCAGATTAGAGTCACAGCCAACGGCACGCCGCTTAAGGGCCTAAATGAGCTGGAGTATATCAAGGGGCAGATCTATGCCAATGTCTGGCCTACAAACTGGATCGTGATAATATCTCCCGAGAACGGCGAGGTGAAAGGCAAAATAAATATGCAAGGGATCTTGCAGGAACGCGATATTCAGGGAAGTATTGTGGATGTGCTAAACGGCATTGCCTACGATGAATTAGAAGATAGGTTGTTTGTGACGGGAAAGCTGTGGCCTAAGCTCTTCGAGATCAAGCTCTTAGTGCAAAAATAGTTATGGGCTTAGATCTAATCTTCTCCCTCGTACTTGAAGGAGAGCCTTACCTTGGCCCTGTACTCCGCGATCTTTCCATTCTCCAGCCGGACATCCAGCTCCTTGACCTCAGCGATGCGAAGGTCTCTCAGGCTTTTGGTAGCCCTGTCAACAACGGTCTTAACTGCTTCTTCCCAGCTCGTTTTGGAAGTTCCGACCAGTTCTATTATTTTGTACACATCTCCGTCTGTCATATATCCATCACTCCTAGAATTCCAGATCATAGTCTGGCGTTTCTCATTGATATATTTTCCTCTGGAGGTAAGCAAAAACCTGAAATAATATCCAGCCAGGCATAAGCTCGCAGTGAGGAGATGCCAGATCTTGAGCAGGGAGTATTGAAGACATGCCTACAAAGAATGTGCCTGAAGACAATGCCGTGGGAATCGACGATTTATCCGTTTATGTGCCCAGGCTCTTTCTTCCCCTGGCGGGAGAGTTCTCCAATAATCGAGGCATCGATCCCGGCAAGCTGATTAAGGGAATAGGCATAGAACGCATGGCCGTTCCCGATGCCCATGAGGATGCAGCCACCATGGCGGCCATGTCTCTTTTGGATCTGATGAGGCGAACCCATCTTCGTCCGGAAGAGATCGGCAAAATCTATGTGGGAACGGAGTCGGCCCTGGACGAGGCCAAGGCCCTGGGGACCTACGTCATAGGCATGCTGGAGCAGATCTACGGAAAGGGCTCTTTTCAAGAATGCAGTACGGTTGAGTTTAAGGCAGCCTGCATCGGCACAACCTTGGCCCTGGAGAGCCAGAGCTACTGGGCGGCTGTGGAAGAAGAAGGCAAGGTGGGCATTGTCATTGCCTCGGATGTGGCCAAGTACCCGCTGGCCTCCGCTGGCGAGTACACGCAGGGAGCGGGCAGCGTGGCCCTGCTGGTAAAAAAGAATCCCCGGCTGCTGGCCTTAGAGCAGATCTACGGCACCTTCACCAGGGACGAGAACGACTTCTTCCGGCCCATGGGCTGCACAACTGCCGTCGTTAACGGAAAGCACAGCAATCAGTGCTATCTGGATGCCATGCGAGGAGCCTTCGATTCATTTGCCGCCAAGGCGAAGCGATTGAAGGCAATTGCGCCCGAAAAAGGCGAGGGTATCACCGATTTCGTAGATCATCTTCTCTTTCATATTCCCTATCCCCGAATGGTCGAATACGCTTCTGCTGCCATTTTCAGGTACGACTGGAGAGAAAGCTGCAGAAGCAAGGAGATCGAGCAGGAGTTGGGACAGGAGCCAAAAGCCCTGGAGTATGATGATCCCGAAAGGTATCAAGCGGCAGAGGCGGACTATG
Organism: Methanothrix sp.; assembly: GCA_011391755.1. Taxonomy (GTDB): domain Archaea; phylum Halobacteriota; class Methanosarcinia; order Methanotrichales; family Methanotrichaceae; genus Methanothrix. Next base: position 1,982 of record JAABPZ010000202.1, read on the forward strand.
CCCGGCATTTTGCGAAGTCAAAGCAATTCCTGCAAGCCTACCAGGCCAAAGTCAGGGATACGGCCACGCTCTCCCGCCAAATCGGAAACATCTACACCGGATCGATCTATCTGGGACTGGCCAGCCTTCTGGAGATGCAGAAGATCCATGCAGGGGAACGACTGTGCTTCGGAGCTTACGGCAGCGGCTGCTCGGCTCTCTTCTTCTCGGCCCTAGCCCAGCCAAAGGTTGCATCTGTGCCCTTGAGAGGGCTGCTGCAGAGGCTGGAGGAGAGAAGGCAGATATCTTTGCAGGATTATGAGAGGCTTCACGAAGGGAAGAAGGAAAAGAGCGTGCTGCCGCCGAGGGGCGAGTTTGCCCTGGTGAGGATTGATCATCAGGGATACAGGCATTATGAATATGCAGAATAATATTATTTAACTATTTTAATTTTAGTTGATCCGTTATAACGTCGCAAAGTATATAATCTGCCTTAGTTGATATCGTCATCTGCCGTAGAGTGGGCGGCATTTCAGTGTTTTGAAAAGAAGAGATGCACATCTAGGAGGCGTTATATGAAATATTCGAGAAAAGCAGTAATTGCAGCCGTTTTGATGGCCTTGATAGCTCCTGTTCATGCAGAATCACCTTCGGACACGATAAATCCTAATCGTGATGTCGTCAACGAATCGATCAACCGGACCATAATAAATCCCATGGAGCCGGGATATGTTTGGGGAAATCCACTCGCCATCGATCTAACCAACTTGAATCCAGTTATATTTGAGAACGCTGCATTCAAAAAGAATCCCGGTGGCTTGATGTCGGACATGTTTACTACGAGCATCAATAACTTTCGGAACGCTGATCCCAAAGCAGGAGTCAGCAATGCCACCAGGAGAGCGGCCAAGGTGGGACTGGTTCACTGGCCATGAAATCAAAGTATGCCGGAATAGCTTGACGATAGAATTGATTTAAGCCATTGGTCTGGCACCAGTTGAAGAATGGTGTAGTACTTGAGGAAGTCTCATAACAGGTGCCAAAACGTTGTTATATCCTGCCAGGAGATCTAACCAGGAAGCTCATGGAAAAGATTCATACAACCTGTGTTTACTGCGGCTGCGGTTGCGGGCTATTCCTGCATGTGGATGGTGGCCGGATCGTGGGCGCCTCACCTTCGCCCGCCCATCCTATGTCCAGGGGCAGTTTGTGCATCAAGGGCTGGCTGGCAGGGGATTTCGTGGGCCATCCGGATAGGCTGGCCCATCCACTTATGCGGCAAGCGGATCAAACAATGCAGGTCACCTGGGATGAAGCCCTCGCTCTGGCTGCAGCAAGCCTGCGAAGCATCCAAAAGGAATATGGACCCCAGGCTCTGGGCGTTCTTACCTCTGCCAAGGGAACCAATGAGGAGAACTATTTGCTCATGAAACTGGCCCGCGGCGCGCTGGGGACGAACAACGTGGACCACGTGGCCAGGCTCTGCCACGCTCCAACAGTTGCCGGCCTGGGATTTGCTCTGGGAAGCGGCGCTATGACCGGTTCCATCTCCAGCCTGGAGAATTCCGATGCCATTCTGGTTGTCGGGTCCAACACTACCGAGCAGCACCCGTTGGTGGCCTCCTACATCCACCGGGCCCGGTCCAGAGGAGCAAAGCTAATTGTTGTCGATCCACGAAAAACGCACTTGGCGGAGCTGGCTGATCTCTGGCTCTCCCCCCGGCCGGGAACAGATGTAGTATGGATCAATTGTCTCTTGAATATCATTGTGCAGCAGGACCTGATCGATCGGCAGTTCATCGAAGAG
>JAABPZ010000203.1 GCA_011391755.1 Methanothrix sp.
GTACACTGAGCATGTAGACTTTCATGGGCCGACCTTTTCCCTCCGCGTTGATATCGCCTTCCTCGACCCAGTTATTTTGACGCAATGTACGCATAGCTATGCTCACTTCTGGCTGCCTCATGCGTGTTGCTGTTTCGATTTCTCTGGAGGACGCTTCGCTCACGTTCGCCATAAAGGTGATCAACATGGCCACGTTTCTTGGCACATTCAAGCTTCGCAGTGCTTCGACGAATTCCAGATCCTTTTCATCAAGCACCTTAACGGATGTTTGTCTTATTATAATCCCTCAAGATTTATACATATTTCAGTCATATATAAATATTTTCTTTAAAACTGAGTTATCATAAAGGTGGCAGGGAGAGCAAAGGCCGGTTGTTATCGATATGGGTGATCACTCTTTGGTGCTCAGAAAAGTTCTATGGCATTTTATCTGATATTTCTAAAAATGTCATAGAACTAAATTGTGCGTTGCTAAGGGTGGCCAGAAATCACTTTCGCAACGCACGGATGATCCTTTTTAACTATTACTACTACAGGTTTAGGATGGAGGCGGCCACCCTTTTATACTCCCTTTAGGCTGGCTCCTGTCATCCCTTTTACGGCGAGAATCAAGTTGCCTACGGGGTTCCTCCCCTCCCGGCACCCACTTCTCTTCCTGGAGATCCGATGCTTCGGCTTCCTGGGGGCTCGTAATAGACTGAAATATAGTCGTTTATTTTCCTTCTGTAGCGTGCTATGAAGTTGACAATAGGTGATGGGCTGATAGATCTCGATTAGCTTTACATATATGTCACTCTCATATGTAGATGTTTTTGCCGTTTTGTGGTACAGAGCTATCGCACATATATGCTATACATACTACATACATACATATAATATATCACAACGAGGCAAGGAACGAGAATTAGTTTCGCTTCGCGCGATTGTTTAATATACTTCCGGCCACATATGCAATATTGCGGCGTGTTGTGGTGCCGCTAGGAGTCGATTAATTGAAGAGATTCGGACACTACTTTAATTTCTGTATGAAGCCCAACATGATAGAGGCTGTTAAGGCGCTGGCTGACGAAAATGACACAACCCCGAGTGAGGTTATTCGAGAACTTGTTTCGCTCGGGCTGAAAGCTAAAGGGATCGATCTGAAAATAAAACAGCAGGCGGCGGTAGCTTGAACGAAAGAAGAATTAGATGCTCCAAGCAGTACTGCAAATACTTCTTGGAGCAGACAAACAATCCCCGAAGTTCCACCTTAGGAGATGTCTATGACATACGTTGCTCTTCTCATAGATAATCTTCACGGCGGTCTCCTCCTGGAGGAGGAGGTGTTCCTGCAGCACCTCGGAGTACCTCCTCTGGTCGTCTTAGTGGTCTTCGTGTGCATCATAGCCGTCCGGTGGGTGGCGGTGCTCGGGCGGATCTCCTCCAGGAGGAGCTCTTGTTGCTCTGGCGGTCTTCGAGCGATCTCTGCGCGGACCTCCTCCTCGGACAGCATCTTGCGCGGGGGCCTGAATGATGGTCGCTAACTTCGACCACGAGAAGTCCTTAGCCGCCTTCACGAAGTTCTTAGGAAAAGGGTTCTTTGGAATCAAGACTGGAGCATATCGATTTAATCGGGAAAAGGGCAAGCACGAACTCACGATAACCGGAGAAGCATACTTTGAGCCGATCACAATCAATAAAGCGTGTGACTATATCTATCTTCGAGATGGAAAAGAGCAAATTTGGATCACCCTGCAGGCCCTGAATGGTATTCCTGAAGCTAATGAAAAGGGCGGGCGATATCATAGTTACAAGGACATCGCCCATTATACCAACGTCTATCTTGATGTAGATGCCACCAAGCCAGTGGGCTTCAAGGATTTTGCTGCCACAGAAGAAGAACGGGCAAAAGCCCGTGATCAGATACCTGTAGTCGAAACATGGCTTGTCAGCAAAGGGCTTGGCTTTGGGCTGAGGCTCCTCACAGGCAATGGGTGTGGTTTTGTGCTGCCTATCCCGCCCACTTCAGCGACACCGGAGTTCATCGCCAAAGTGTCCACATTTTTAAAAGTTGCCAGAGCGGAGACCGTTTGCAATATTGATACGACTATGTTTGATCCTGGCCGGGTAATCGGAATTCCCGGCACCATCAACTGCAAGCAGGAAAACGACGATCGCAAGAATCATCGACGTGAGGCAATTGGCCAGATACCTGAGAGGGTGGAAGATGCAAAGCTCTTGGAATACATCGAACGCCTAACGCCTGATGCAGAAGCATTGCGTTATTGGTCAAAACAACTTGAGACGGAAAAGAAAGAATCGAAGCAAAAGACAAAAAACCCCCAGGATCTCAACGACGGCGATAAAAATTTAATCAAACGGATTTGCTCTGCGGCCAATAGCGAGAAGTTCTTGAGGCTAATGCAAGGAGACATAACAGGATACGACTCGGAATCAGAAGCTGATGCAGGCCTTTGTAGCATCATTGCATTCTACACTAAGGACTTCGACCAAATTCTCAGGATAGTTCAGAGTAGTGCATTGTGGGATGAGAAATGGGAGCGAGAGGATTACCAGGAAAGAACAATCAGAAGTGCAATCGATTTTGTTGAAGAGAAGGGCAAAGAGACTGGATCTAAGAGATCCTCTCTCGGAAAAAAAGATATTCAGGTCAATGGCCGTTATCTTCAGGACATCAGTGCAGATGCACTGGATGCATTGCAAAAACATAACGAACCGCCCCAAATATTCGTAAGGTCCGGTCACCTGGCAAGGCTTGTCACAAAAGATCGCATTGTGATAGAGCCACTGAATGAAAATGCACTTCGCGGCCAATTGGCGCGTTCGGCTGGATTCGTGAAATTTGATGGATTGGACGAAAACGACAAGCCAAAGTTCACGAAAGCCCGCCCTCCGCTTGATGTGGTTCGAGATATTCTCAGTTTGGGTGCATGGCCAGGTCTTCCTTCAATTGAAGCCATCGTTGAAACACCAGTGCTTAGGCAGGATGGGACGCTCTTATGCAGGCCAGGGTACGATCCAGCGACGAGATTGTACTATGCTCCAGGACCAGGCCTCCAAAACGTGCGAGTGCTTGAAACTCCTTCAGAAGAAGATGCGAGGGCAGCGGCAAAGCACATTCTCGATGAATTATTTGCAGATTTCCCCTTCAAAGACGATGCATCTAAAGCGAATTCGTTGGGACTGATGTTATCGGTTGTGGTTCGGCCCATGATCGATGGAAAACTTCCTTTGGCGTTACTCGATAAACCACAAGCAGGAACTGGTGCAAGCTTTCTGGCGGAAGTAGTTGCCATGATTGCCACAGGGAGGCCTGCCGGTATGATGGGTGCACCGGAGACAGAAGACGAATGGAGAAAATCAATAACAAGTGCATTGCTGGATGGCAGCCCCGTAATAGTCATTGATAACGTGGTCGGAAAGCTACGTTCTGGTTCACTCACCAGAGCGCTAACTTCCCGAACCTGGCGTGATCGCTTCCTCGGAAAGTCCGAGATGCTGGATCTTCCCCAGCGGGCCGCTTGGATTGTGACGGGAAATAACATCTCGATCGGTGGTGACCTGGCCAGGCGTTCCTACTGGATCCGGATGGATGCCTCGATGGCCAGGCCGTGGCTTCGGACGGGTTTCAAACATGAGGATCTTTTAGGATGGATCAGAGCGAATCATGCCGAAATCCTGTCTTATCTGCTCACCATGGCCCGAGCGTGGGTAGTCGCCGGGCGGCCTGCTGGATCGGCCAAAGCGTTGGGTGGATTCAAAGA
>JAABPZ010000204.1 GCA_011391755.1 Methanothrix sp.
CAGTCGTTCCAGTTCCTGGATCTGCCCTAAGTACATATTCTTCTCATTTCCTTTGAGCATGAGAAGCGAGCAATCCCTGCAGATGGCCCGCAGAACTTTTCTGATCAATTTAGCGAACCCCACGTGAATTACGGGGGCAATTAAGTCGATATGGCCGAAGTGTCCGGGACATTCCCCGGGCCGACCGCCGCAGGATCGACAACGCAGCCCTGGATCGATGACACCAAGCCGGGGGTCCATAAGGCCCATTTCAATAGGAAAACCATCGTCGTCGTATGTATCTGCGGTAATGATCTTTACCACGCTCATCTTCCGGAACTCTTGTGGGGAGATGAGGCCGAAGCGGATCTTGCCAATTCTCTTGGGAACCGTCATATTTCCACCTAAACCGCGTCTTCCAGGATCAGTCGCGGCGCTACACCTAATGATTTGATCTCGTCGAGCAGCAGCTTGAAGGCATAGCTCATCTCCACGGGGTAGATCTCAGTATCTGCGCCGCAGGTCGGGCAAAAGTCCGCATTTCTGCGTCGATCGTGGATAGCGATCATGCCACAGTGGGTGCAAACAAGCTCAGTCACTTTATCCGACTCATCTACCAGACGTTCTTTGAGAGCCAGTGCTGCGCCGTGCGCAATGAGCACATCTCTCTCCATCTCACCAAATCTCAGGCCACCCTCGCGAGCACGCCCTTCAGTTGGTTGACGGGTCAAGACCTGCACCGGTCCCCTGGACCTGGCATGCATTTTGCCAGTGACCATGTGATAGAGCTTCTGATAGAGGATCACTCCCACAAAGAGATCTGCCATGATCTGTTCTCCCGTGGATCCATTGTAAAGTATTTCGCGACCGGTATGGGAGAAACCGAACTTCTTCAACGCGCCGCGCAAATCCGGCTCGTTCTCGCCCAAAAAGGCGGTGGCATCAACGAATCTGCCCTCTAGAGATCCGACCTTTCCACCGATCATCTCCAGGACGTGGCCCACAGTCATACGGGAAGGGATGGCATGAGGATTAAGCAGCAGGTCGGGCACTATTCCCGATTCCGTGAAGGGCATATCCTCCTGGGGCACAATCAATCCTATCACGCCTTTTTGGCCGTGTCGGGAGGCGAATTTGTCGCCCAATTCCGGAATGCGCTGGTCCCGGCTCTTGACCTTGGCCAGGCGGTTGCCATTGGAGGACTCGGTGAGGATGACCATATCCACCACACCCATCTCATTGGAACGCATGGTTACAGATGTCTCGCGCCTCTGCTGGGGCGTCAAGCCGAACTCAGAAGGCTCCTCCAAAAATCGAGGGGGACTGGTCTTGCCGATGAGCACATCATTGGGGCCCACATAGGCATTAGGGTTGACAAGCCCGTCTGAGTCCAATTGGTCGTAAGCCTCACTGCCTCGCGCACCCCGAACTTCTACGTCAGGAATCTCGAACTTGTCCTCCTGGCCGCCCGGATATTTTCGCTCCTCGGCTTCAGAGACGCGAAAGAAGTGGCTGCGAGCCAGGCCGCGCTGGATGGAGCCGCGGTTCATGACCAAAGCATCTTCAATGTTATATCCTTCATAGGCCAGCACGGCGACTACGAAATTCTGTCCCGCCGGCCTCTCTTCAAAGCCCACGGCAGCCGAGGTCTTGGTCCTGACTATGCCTCTTTGCGGACTGTTCAGGTAATGGCCGCGTGTATCAGGCCTTAGCCTCATATTGGCGGTGGACATTCCCAGGCATTGCTTGACCATTCCTGCGCCCATGGTATTTCTGGGGCTGGCGTTATGCTCAGGATAGGGCACAAGGCCCGCTGCGATGCCCAAAATCAGCGAGGGATCCAACTCCAGATGAGTGTGATCGGGTTTGATATCTTCTTCCCAGATGGCAATGAGGGTGTTCTCCTCCTCCTCAGCATCCAGATACTCCACCAGGCCGCCTGCCACAAGATCGGCAAAGGTCATCTCGCCGTTCTCTATCTTAGTTACATGCTCCTCAGTGACCTGCGCCTTTCCTTTCTCCACCACAATGAGCGGCCTTCTGGCTCGGCCGGAGTCGTTGTTCATGAAGATCTCATTGGTGTCCTCGAAATAGACCACATTCATCTGGCTGCTGATGCTGCCGGAACGCCGCAGGCGACGCAAATTCATGACCAGTGTTTTGGGGTCATCATGATGACCTACGATCTCGCCGTTTAAGTAAATTCGCGCGCCACTAATCAAGGCTTCAGCCAACATTACCACCTACCGAAATCACGCCTAAATCCACCAATATCTTTTTGATGTTAACTGAATCGTCTGCACCCTTGGATAGCTCCACACCCTGGGCGAAGTTCTTTACCAGGCCACAATTTGGCCCTTCCGGAGTCTCGCAGGGACAGATGCGACCCCACTGGGTAGCATGCAGATCTCGGGCCTCGAAGTGCGGTTGAGACCGGGAGAGGGGCGAGATCACACGACGCAGATGAGAGAGCGAGGCCATATAGTCGGTGCGGTCCAGGAGCTGGGAGACGCCCGTGCGCCCGCCTACCCAGTTTCCTGTGGCCAGGGGATGAATCATTCTCTCGGTGAGGACGTCCGCGCGAACCGTGGTCACCACATTGAGATCTCTGTTCCTCATGCTGGCCCTCTCCAGCTGGTATTTTATGTCTCGAGTCAAGCGGTTGAAGGCCACACGGAAGAGATCCTCCATCAGATCACCGGAGAGCTTCAGCCTCTTGTTGGAGTAATGATCCTTATCATCCTCTCCGCGTCGTTCCAGTGCCAGCTCGAAGCAGGCTTCGGCCATGCGAGAGAGGAAGAGCGCCTTTGAATAGCGATCCTTCTCTTCCACGCCGATATGCGGCAGAAGGTACCTATCCAGGACATAGGTCGCCCTCTTTTTCTGGTATTCCTTGGCCTGGCCGGCGGCTACGCGCGCGCCGATCTTCTCCAGGGCCTCATCGTTGGTCGAGACCTCGGCTTCCTCCAGGTTTTCCAGCATGAACTTGATGATCTCCGGATTGTCTGAGACGGATTTCACAATATCCATATCTGTATCCATGCCGAGAGAGCGAAGCAGTGTCACGAAGTTGAGCCGTCCCGAGACGGAGGGGAAGGATACCTCCAGGATGGAACGACGGCCGCGCTCTACAATGACCAGGGAGCGATAGCCCTGTCTCTGGCTGAAGACCTTGGCCACCTCGATGTTCTCATCATAGCGCTGGTTGTATTCGACCAGGATTTTGTTTGGCGCCAGGTCCTCTAGCGTCATGATGACACGCTCTGAGCCGTTGACCACGAAATAGCCGCCCGGGTCCGATGGGTCCTCACCATAAGCGATCATCTCTTCTGCCGTGAGGCCGGAAAGGTTACAGATCTTGGAGTTGAGCATGATGGGTAATGTGCCAATGTCCGCCTCCACCAGATCCTTCTCGGTCTCGCCCTCCACTATGGTCATCTCCAGCTTGATGGGAGAGGCATAGGTCAAATTGCGAAGCCTGGCGTCATTGGGGTAGAGCCTTTCGATGGAGCCGTCCGCTTCGCGCACCATGGGCTTCGCCACCCGGATTTTGCCCAGCTTGACATAGGTATTCTCGATATTGGTCTCGATGATATTCACTTCATCGATGACCTTTTGCAGGCCCTTATCTATAAAATCATTGAATGAGTTTATATGATGGTGCACCAACTTGTCCCTGGTAAAATAGGAGCTATAAAGAACATTTCTATCGAGCAAAAGACCACCTTTAATCGATTACCAGCCGGTAAAAGATCGAATGTTTAGCTGTAGCACTTTTTC
>JAABPZ010000205.1 GCA_011391755.1 Methanothrix sp.
AGATCAGATGCCACACCAGCATTCACGACGGGAAAAAGGTGTTCGTCTGCGTGGTCCTTGATGATAGTTCGCGGCGCATTCTCGCGGGCGGGTAGTTCGATGCCGAAACAACAGATAACGCCTTACAGCTCCTCAAAGAAGCTATGGGCAGATTTGGCTGGCTGACAAGTATTAGAGAGGTTTTGACCGATAGGGGACCCTTTGCCAACAAGCGAGACAAGAACGGCGATACGGATAGCAGATTTGAAGAATTTCTTGAGAAGAATAAAAATCAAACACATATTTTGATAATTTCGGGAATTGATATAACACAGTTGGGTTTCATAAGTCCCTTGATATAAAATGGCATCTACAGACGCAAGATATCGCATTCTGGTCAAGGCTGCCGGAAGGATGCAAATGGGGAATGCGCCTGAATCGTATGGAGGCTGAATTAAATGGTTGATAAATAATATAACATTCAGGCAGGAGTATATAATGTCCAAACATTCGGGACTACACAGATATTGATAGCGAAACTTGTTTAGATATGCCTAAATCATGGGGGGTCAGGGAATAGTCATTGCATCGTCAAGCAACTTAATTTATTTTTTTAATTCCAGCAAATAATCTATATAGAACTATTTCTGCAATATGTCATCACATCCAATCTATATTCTATTTTGAGCAAACCTTTAAGCGACGCTGATAACCCCCCGCAGAGGTAATGAAATGAAAACAAAGTCATTTACGGCGGGGCTTCTCTTCTCCCTTGCCATCATCGCATGCTTGATTCCTTCAGGCATGGCAGATGATGCGGCTGGGGCGAATGAATCGGCAAAGAATGTAATTCTCTTGATTGGGGACGGTATGGGATTTCCTCAATTGACTCTGGCCAGGATCGATAAAGCCAGCGAAAATCTCTCAGAGTATACCTCTGTTGAGCTTTTCATGGACGGCATGCAGCATTCCGGCTATGTCTCCACATCGAGCGCCAATTCCTTCGTAACCGACTCAGCTCCGGCGTCAACTGCCATGGCTACCGGCCACAAAACCAATAACGGCGTGATCGGCCAGGATGCTACGGCCATCCCGAAAAAGATGGACGGCAAGAACCTGACTACCATTTTGGAGATGGCAGAGAAAGCAGGCCTTTCTACGGGCCTTATCACTACTACCAGGATCACTCATGCCACTCCGGCCGGCTTCTATGCCCACGTGGATAACAGGGACAATGAGAGTGAGATCGCAGATCAACTCTCGAAGAGCAATGTGGAGGTAATCTTGGGAGGCGGACTGCAATACTTTGTAGCCAAGAACGATTCCGTTCCCACAGGCAAAGAGAGCAAGAGGAACGATGATCGCAATCTGCTTGCAGATTTTGCATCGCAGGGTTACGCTTTTGTTTATAATGGGACTGCTTTCCAGAAGGTAGATGCCAAAAAGACGGAAAAGCTTCTCGGTCTCTTTGAGAGCTCTCACCTGCAATATGAGCTGGAGAGGTCATCTTCCAAGGAGATGGACCCAAGCCTTGCCGAGATGACAAAGAAGGCCATGGGTATTCTCTCCAAGAACCCCAAGGGTTTCTTCCTCATGGTGGAGGGCGGACGGATCGACCATGCCGGGCATGAGAGAAATCTGAGCAATAATGTCGCGGACACCCTGGCCTTTGATGAGGCAGTTAAAGCTGCTCTGGATTTCGCTTCCCAGGACAACGATACTTTGGTCATTGTAACCGCTGACCATGAATGCGGCGGCCTGGTCTTGCAGCCGGAGAATCTGGCAGAGTATGAGGGTGGAGTTATTGATCCATTCTTCGCATCAGGGACTACCAAGACTTCTGGACCAAGGTACGATTTTATTACGGAGATGGATGAGGCCACTCATACCGCGGTTGACGTTCCCGTCATGGCCTCTGGTCCGGGCTCCGAAATGGTGAGCCAAGGCAAGCTGGACAACACTCAGATATTCGAGATAATGAAAGAGGCCTTGGGCCTCTGATCTTTTTTCGGGGCATTTGAATCGGGGGAATTTTATGATTCTTGACAGGAGATGGATCGTTTATAACACTACCGAAGATGATTTTATCGAGCTTGAAAGGTGTACTGAGCAGTTGAGAGATCTCGGCATTGCCTCTGATGCAATTGATGCAATGGCCCTTTGCTGCCATGCCTGTCTTCTTTCGGGGCATTGTCATGTCACGAGGGATAATGTCTTCCTGGGAGCCAGAACATGTTGATTCGATATGCTTTTTCCAGGCCGAGTTGAATGCATGGTCTTAATGATTTTATTGATCAAGGCTGTTCCTGACCAAGAGAAGGTGGTTTATCGTGATCTTAATGAGATGGAGTGCATAAAGAAGCTCTATCACATCTTCGGAAACCACGATTTCTTCTTGATTCTGGAAGCAGAAAGTATGAATAGTCTCAACAAGTTATTGAATAAAATTTTGGAGATAAGTTCAGTTGACGCTGTCAAAACCCTGTTAGTGGGGCCGACGGATCGGTTTGGCATGAATGATTGCGAGATAAAAAAACCTGCCTGCATTGCCGTCTGAGTTCCTGAGGGTTTCGCATATCTATTTGGTATCAGCCTTCATACTTGTACTCCTCCAGTGCGTCCGTTGTTATGGTCATCAGGAAGTAGGCCAGGCAATCTCTCTGAAAGACGTTCTCCTCAGGAGGGAAACTGACCCCAGTGATGCTACAGATGAGCTCTGCTTCCTCTTTTTTTCCCATCATGCGGCGCAGCCACATAAATAGCAATATCTGCAGGGCTTGCAGCCTCTCCTCCTGCCTGGTAAGGCCCTCTATGTCCCTTTGAACCTCGGGATCGCCTCTCTTTTCCCGCAGCATTTTTACGAATTTTGCCGTCCCCAGGCAGTCAGAGTAGAAGCATATCAATTCCTCACCATTTGTATCGAGATCGAGCATGGGAAATGTCCGGCAGATGCGGGGCCTATGGCTGTAGATCATGCACCTTTTTGCCAACACATCAAAAAGGCAGCAGCTTTTATCCGGCCCGATGGTCTTTAGGATCCTGCATCCAGGATTTTTTTCCGGGTCAGGATCCGTAAACCTGCTCCTCGCCTCGGATGGGCTAATGCCCTGAGCGGAGGCCATCTCCTGCAGATCCGCCTCATCAACCAGCGCGTAGCCTTCCTCCCGGCAGCATTCCCCGCAATTCTCGCAGCGGAAGAGGACCTGGGCGGCAATCTGAGGGAAAAGAGTTTCGGGAATTTCGCTAGAAAACCACTGCAGAAATGATTCTTTGTCCATCATCATCATGCTCCTGCCAATGCCCGGTATAAGTTCCAGACCCCGGTAGCCACAAAGCTCACGGCTACTCCTCCCAAAATCAGCCCCATAATCCTGGTCATGACCATTATCCCTGTAATTCCCAGGGCCTTATCTATGTACTGCGAGAATTTGAGGATGAAGAATGTGGCCAGGAATGTCAGACTGATGGCCAACAGCACCAGGCCCTTTTTCATCAGGCTGTCTGCCGCGCCCATCAAAACCACCACGGTGGTGATGGCCCCGGGACCTGTAAGCAGCGGTATGGCCAGAGGAAATATGGAGACATCCTCTCGCGAATTCGCATCCAGAAGCTCCGCCTCAGTGACCTTGTTTTGCCGGCGTATGCCCTGCAGCATATCTA
>JAABPZ010000206.1 GCA_011391755.1 Methanothrix sp.
AATTTCATACTAATTATATATCTTAGGCTTGGAAAACTCCAATTCAATCTACCCACATGATGTAGCGAGGAACCACTGGAAGCACCCTCATCGCGCCGCCGAATACTGGATCCTGGACTGCCATATACAGCTCCGGTCAAACGGAGAAATGGAGCAAGATCTCCTGGACGGCAGATACCCCTGGAGACAGCATGCTTGCCGTAAAGGCTGCCACAAGCGATGATGGGACAACATTTGGGCCCTATGTTGATGTTGTAAACGGCGCGCCATTGAGCATCAGCGAGAGCGAATACATCAAGGTCGCCGTGGCATTCACCAGAGCCACAACCAAGGAGAGCCCGATCCTCTACGATCTTACTATCACAACCAATGAGCCGCCCAACTGCACAATGGCAGTTCCAAGCCTGGCTACCCTCTGGCCTCCCGACAACCGAATGGTCAACATCGCCATTCGGAATGTAACTGATCCAGATGGCAATCCTGTCAAAATCACCATATTCTCAATCAGACAGGACGAACCGGTTGACACATACGGCGACGGATCTTTCGCTCCGGACGGCATGGGGATAGGAACCTCCTCTGCAACAGTCAGAGCTGAGTCGGTTGGAATCAACAGAGTGCCTGGTAATGGCAGGGTGTATCATATAGGCTTCACCGCAGATGATGGATTAGGTGGTATCTGCAACGGAGAGGTCCTTGTCGGGGTACATCATATCAGGAATAAGATTGCAAAGGATGATGGAGCAATCTATGATTCGACGAAGATAAGACAATAAAGGTGATCTCTTGTCCGCGCCTGGTTGGCGCGGTCTCTTTTTCTGCCAGATATTTGCTGCAAATTAATGCTTCATCAGGGGCACATACTCTACCCCCGGCCGGCTCCTTCCTGCTTCCATGCGGTACAGATCCATCAGGGCATAGACCTCTTCCGGGACATTGGTCTCTACGCATTCGCCCAGAAGTGATTGGGCCTGCTCGGCCATAAAGGGATGGTCGTGAGTATATTTTCCCGAGACGAACTCCTCGATGATGCCCTCCATCTTCTCGCCGCCACACTTGCCCTCCAGGATTTTCTTCAGGAGGTTTCTCATCTGATTCATGGCTTTTCGCGCCTCCTCGGCGAAGATGAGGGTCTTGTCGTCGATCTCATCGATCTTCTTCTTGCCGACGACCGCCAGGAGCGACGTGGCCGGATAACTGCCCTGCATATCTCCCAATTGAGGGTCTACGGGACCTAAGGCCGCGTGTGGGTCCATGATTATCTTGTCGGCGGCAAAAGCGATGAGAGTTCCGCCGCTCATGGCGTAGTGGGGCACAATTACCGTCTTTTTGGCGGGATGGGCCTTTAGCGCCATGGCGATTTGCGTGGCTGCCAGAGCCAGCCCTCCCGGTGTATGCAGAATGATGTCGATGGGCACATCCTTTTGCGCGGCGCGAATGGCCCTTAAAACCCGCTCGCTATCATCAATATCAATGTAGCGGGCCAAAGGAATGCCAAGAAAGCTGATGGTCTCCTGGCGATGGATGAGGGTTATGACCTGCGTGCCCCGCGTCTTGCCAAGCTTTGCCAGGACGCTCTTTCTTGCCATCTGCAGGTAGGACCTCTGCACCATGGGGACCAGAAAGAGAAATATGAATAAGAGAAACCAGATATTATTGATCAGAGTACTGGCGAATTCTCCGCCTATCTGGGCTTGAAGTATATTCATCATTCTCCAATAAGTGCAATTCATATATTTAGCTTGTGGATTCGCTTTGGCAATCTATATTAATATGATAAGGGCTCAATTAGACCTGGCTCAAATGATTATAATGGAGGTTTGGGGCTTGATGATCCGAAATTTTGGTTTAGCGGCAATTCTTCTTTTGACACTCTCTCTGTCCATATATTTGGTACCGGCTCAAGATTCCACATCGATGGGAAATAATGCGACGATAAATGAGGGCACTCCCACTACTCCTGATGGCGTGCAGGGCATCTGGAAAGCCACTTTAGGAGAAAAGGAGATCGTGTTGGCAGTGAACCAATCTGACCAATCCCTCTATGGACTGGCCAAATCCGAGGGCGAAAATCCCTGGAATGGAGCCCTGGCGGGATCTCTTTCTGCAAATGCTGTCTCCTTTTCCCTGGCGGCTTTGGAGGGCGAGGCGCTGGCGGCCATCTACATAAGCGCTAACCTGGAAGGCGACAGCATGTCGGGGTTTTTCATCCGATCGGACAGCAACGCAAAAGCCAGCCGGGGCGATTTCACTGCTACATTGATCAGCCCGGATACATCCGGCTACACCCCAGCCGTGGTCACAACAGCTCCTTTGCCGGTAGTCGAGACGAAGACCGCGAGCACAGAGCAGAAGAATGAGATTAATGCCCGCGAAGAGGGCGAAAAGCCCGCATCCGCAAAGAGCGAGAGCCGATTCAAGGATGTTACAACGCTGGCAAAGGGAATCAATCCCGACATATTGCCCAGGATGGCTCCCCTGTAGGTGATAATTGTGATCTTGGCAAAAGGCAAATGCTTCTCAACTCCTTTTTTGCTTGGCCTAGCACTTTGTCTGGCACTCTTTCTAACCATGCAAGTACATGGTTTTATGATGGATGAATTGTCCATCACTTCCGTCTCCGAGGACTGCGGCAAGTGGAAGGTTGCCTTCAACTGGTCGGATATGGACGAGTACCAAAGCAGCGTGTCGCATGGAGACAGCACTTCTGGAAAAACGGCCATCGCGACAGATGCATTGACTCTGACGTCGCAGTCCGATAATACCAAGATTTTGAAAGTATCGGTCATAATGTACTCCAAGGGCGATGCATCTCTTATCAACCAATCAAGCATGATGGCCCTTGCCAACGGTACCCTCACCAAATCCAAAGTTTGCAAAGATATCAATGTAACAACGAGAGTAATAGACGGTCGATCGGGTATAAATGCCCGGGGCCTGAAGTGTCCAATGAACGAGCCGGTCTACATTGCGGTCTATCCTGTAGAATATCACCTGGATCGACCGGGAGGTGTTCTGGCATCCACGGCAGTAGGATTGATTATCTCCACCTATAGTCAAGAAGCCACAGAAAGATTTATCAATTCGGTTAAAATCCAGCAAATAAAGTAAAGGAAAATTGGGCGGGTTTAAGCATCAAGCCGCTTTGGACCCAACCCATTTTCAGGCTGATGAAATGGCCGCTGAGATGTTGAATAAGCAATATCGTCTAAGGCCAGAGGCCAAAGGCAATATTCAGTCCCATTACTGTCGCGCCTGCACCGATACAGGCTCCCAGCACCATCTTAGGATTAAGCTTTATTGCAGTATCATCCGCCTCGAAGTACCTCATGAGGCCCGCTGATGACTGAAGACCGCTGCCTTCATTCTTATTCTTTGCCATATACAACTCCTTATTTCTTCATCATCTTAAGTATTGCGGCTTCAAGCGGCGGCTGTCTTCAGCCAGCCGCTCTCATCCTGGAAGGGATAACTGTCCAGCATGCTTCCGCCTTTGATCATCCTTGGCCAATCCAAACTGGGATTGCCTTTGGCCACGTGACCCTTCCAGTAGTTGCCGCCTGTGACATTGCCCTCGTCCCAGCGATTGCTGCCGCCAATATCCTGCGAATGCTCCTCATTGCCGAGGAAG
>JAABPZ010000207.1 GCA_011391755.1 Methanothrix sp.
CCGTGATTCCCACGGTCTTTGAGAAGAAAGAGAAGACCTGGGTGGAGATCAAGGCACCGGGCTGGGTGAGCGGTGAACAATTGGGCGTCGCGAAAAACCGGGTGGTCTCGGTGGTGGACTGCCCCATCAAGCAGGGCAGCGTGCGGGTGCAGATTGTCAGCAACAAGCACAACATCTACGTGGCGGTGCCGTGCTAAACATTATGCTGTCCTAAACATTGTTCGTGCTGATACCTCTAACTCTAAATATCCCGGGACATGCGCGAGAGCCGGCCAATCAGCCATTTGGTGAGAAATCCCGTCAAGAAGCAGATGAACATGATGGAAAACTCCCGGCTCTGGGAGCTGCCGTCCATGGCGATAAAGCCGGAGCTTACGAACAGATAGGCCATGTAGCCGAAGACCATGGCCAGCAGCGGCAATGCCATGTACCAGAGTCTCTTGTAGCGCGAGGCCATGCCGTAGCGACGCAGGTCGTCGGCTATTCCCGTCAGGATCTGGGCCGAGGAGCCCAGTCCCGCGAAGAACGAGGACCAGAGTGGCACGCCCAGAACGCTCACCTCGGAGAATCTGGTGATCAAAAAGCTGAAAAGAATGATGGCCAGAGAGGCAAAGATGACAGCATAAAGCCCGTAGAGCTTGAAGAAGTAAGAGAGGGTGCGCAGGCTATGAAATCGGGAGCCTTTGATCTTGATCTTGGAATCGTTGATGGCTGAGGTAAGCTCGTACCTGGCCCGATCGCAGTAGAGGAATGATTCGGAGAGGTTCTCCTTGTTGAACTCCTTTAAGGCCAGGACGTAAAAGTCATAGCTGTCTTTTATGTCGATGGAACTTCGGTGGGCTGCCTGAAGCATGCGGTCCAGCCTCTTAAGGTCTACCTCCACCTCAGAGCATGATTGCGGGATTGAACAGGCTTTAGAGTCAGTGTCCACAACTAAATTAGTAACTAGATTAATATAAATAGTTTTCGTGCAATAAAGAATGCACCAAACATATTAAAAATAATTTTTGTTGATTTGAATTTTTGGTTGTCTGAGAATAATCATAATATATCTCGATTGGACTTTTCCCTCACATAAAATAATAATATAATTACTATTGGATCATACTATCGCCACCTTCCTCGCAGCTCTTATCTGGTGAAGAAGTTTCTCCTTAAGCGATCCATTATGCCTTTTATTGGCAGAGGATACGGTGGTATACTCCGGCAATGATATCATATGGATCTCTTCGATCATGCTCTCGGCAATGTTGCAGCATTCGTCCATGCCGCGATCCAGGGCGGAGCGGTTTTCTTTAAAAACTTCTTTCATACGTTTAGATAATTCGTCTTCATTAAAAAATTTTTCCCTCGTTAAAAATGTAGGCAGTCTTCAAAAATTCCTAAAAATCGATCAACTCCAGCCCAGCCGCGCTCATTTGCGGCGTGCAGACGGGATCTGCGGACGTTGGGCCGTCATACTTTAAATACTCCGTGCAATAATTATATGCTATGCTTGATGATCAAATCTTCTGTCCTACTTGCGGTGCCGATACAGATCATACAATGATCAAATCCGGGCAGGAGAATCTAGTGCGCTGTGTTGAATGCGAGACGGTTCATTCCGTTCAGGTAGAGCGCGAGCGGCTGGTCAATCTCAAGGTCATAGTGAGCAATGACGAGCTATCAGAGCCATACTATATCCGAATCCCGGCCAAAGATGTGCTGCACGTCGGAGATGAGCTTTTGGTGGACGATCCAGCTAAAGATGTAGTCATGACCGAAATCTCATCTCTGGAGACGGATAGGAGGGTCAGGAGTGCTCCTGCTGAGACAGTAAAGACCGTCTGGGCAAGGGCCACGGATGATGTGCCCCTCAAGATCTCTGTCTATCGAAACGGCAATACCCATTCCTTCAAGATCCCCGTCTCCGGCGATGAGGTCTTTGAAGTTGGAGAAGCCCGAAAAGTGGAAGGATTCAAATTCGTGATCGTAAAGATGAAGCTGCGCGGCGAGGGCTTTGCCGATAGAGCCGAGGCCAAAGACATACAACGAGTTTGGGGTCGAGAGCTTTGAACAGAGAGCAACTCTTGGACAGCCTGCAGGACAGCGTAAACGAATCTGTCATATCAGCCATGTCGCGCGTTCCAAGAGAGCTCTTCCTTCCCGTTGCACTCAAAAGCCGGGCATACGACGACACACCTCTTCCCATAGGCCTGAACCAGACCATCTCCGCTCCTCACATGGTGGCCATAATGTGCGATCTTCTCGATCTGCAGCCGGGAATGACCGTCCTGGAGGTGGGGGGAGGAAGCGGTTATCATGCCGCGGTGATGGCGGCAATGGTAGGCTCCACGGGCATGATATATTCTGTGGAGCGCATGCCGGAATTAGTAGCGATGGCCAAAAGGAATCTGGAAAACGCCGGCATAACCAATGTGACTATGATCGAGACCGACGGAAGCCTCGGCTTGCCAGAGCATGCCCCTTACGATCGCATAAGCGTGGCTGCGACCGCTCCCAGAATTCCCGAGCCGCTCAAGCAGCAGCTCAAAGTGGGCGGCAAGATGGTTCTGCCCGTGGGCCGGGACTATCAGGATCTTTATCTGGTGACAAGGAAGAACGGCTTTTGTGTGGAGGAGAAGATGGGCGTGATCTTCGTTCCTCTCATTGGAGAAGAGGGCTTCAAAGAGCAGATCTAATATATTTGCGGCAACTATGACCTTTTTGAGATGAAGCCCTTAGCAATCATAATCATGGACGGCTTCGGCATAAGCCCAATAGTTGAGGGCAATGCAGTCGCCAGGGCAGATAAGCCCAACTTAGAACGGTTCTGGAAGAATTACCCGACCACCACTCTGGCCGCCTCGGGCCTGGCTGTGGGTTTGCCGCGCGGCCAGATGGGCAACTCCGAGGTTGGACACCTCAACATGGGGGGCGGCAGGATCGTCTACCAGGACTACACCAGAATCAGTCTGGCCGTCGAAGAGGGGACTATTGCTGGAAATGAGGTTTTGCTGCAGGCTATGGAAAAAGCAAAAGGCGCCAGGCTGCATCTGATCGGCCTCTTATCGGACGGCGGAGTGCACAGCCACAACACTCACCTT
The DNA here is from genome assembly GCA_011391755.1 of Methanothrix sp. Lineage (GTDB taxonomy): Archaea > Halobacteriota > Methanosarcinia > Methanotrichales > Methanotrichaceae > Methanothrix. The sequence goes on from JAABPZ010000207.1 coordinate 3,087, forward strand.
TATGCGCTTTTGCAGATGGCTGCGAAAATGGGCCTGGAGAAAGTTTATGTGCATGCTGTTTTGGACGGCAGGGATGTGCCTCCCCGAAGTGCGCTCGCTTATTTGCAGGAGCTGGAGGAGAAGTTCCAGCAGATCGGCACGGGCAAGGTGGCTACCGTCTCGGGTCGTTACTACACCATGGACAGAGACAAACGCTGGGATAGAGTGGAGAAGGCCTATCGCTGCCTCACGAACGGCGAGGGGCTGCGAGCCGCTACAGCCAGGGAAGCAGTGGAAAACGGCTACCTGCGAGGCGAGAATGACGAATTTCTCCTGCCGACATTGGTCGATGAAAAGGGACGGGTTAGGGACGGGGACAGCATTATCTTCTTCAATTTCCGGCCGGACAGAGCCCGTGAGATCACCAGGGCCTTCGTTGATAAGGATTTTCAGGGCTTTGCTGTGAAACCGATGCGGGTTTTTTACACCTGCATGACTCAGTACGATGCCACATTAAACGTGCCCATTGCCTTCCCTGCGCAAAACCT
>JAABPZ010000208.1 GCA_011391755.1 Methanothrix sp.
TGTTGAAGACGATTGCCCGTCCTGCCCGGAGCAGCCCACGAGGCACTCCCTCTCCGCTGTCTCCTTCCAGGAACTCATAGGCAACGCCTGGCCGAATGACTCTGTCCACCCAGCCTTTGAGTATGGCGGGAGGCATGCCCCACCAGTTGGGATGGATTACTATTATCCCTTCGGCCATGCCCAGCTCCTGGCAGTGAATTTGGATCATGTCGTCCTGTGGCGCATCTCTTGCAATCTCTTCCGAGCGAAGGATGGGATCGAAGCATTCCAGGTAGAGATCATGAAAAGCGACTTGATGGCCGTTTTGCACAAGCGTTTGCACCGTTGTCCTGGCAATGGCGTGATTGAAGCTTCCCGGATGGGGGTGGGCGAGGATTACCGAGATTATCATATATCGCCTTCTTTTTGCTCCAGGAAATAGATAATTTCTTCGATCTGTTATAAGCATATTGATTAGTGATAGTAGCCGTACTTGGCGCTGAAATGCCGCAATATGTCTCTTCCCCCCAGGGCTTACTATTCTGTTTTAGTTTATAGTTTACATGCGTTTTTGATTGTATTTCTTAAATACAACCTTTTAGAATTGTATTTATACGAAAACAGCATATTCTTGGCTGTGAAGCAAAAGCTCTTCGTTCTGCTGGGTGATGTAGTCTCCTCTCGCCAGATAGTCGATAGAGACCGGTTCCAAAGCCGCCTGGCAGAGCTTTGCAGCAGGATAAATGCGGAATATGCAAATGACATTTATGCACCCTTTAAGGGCTTAAAGGGCTTGGACGAGATTGGCGGCGTGCTCAAAGACATATCCAATGTATTTAATATCATTATTCTGATATCAGAAACGCTGTATCCCTGCAAAATGCGGTGCTCCCTGGTCTATGATTTCATAGATACTGCGCTGGATTCAGGCGATGTCGCGAAGATGGACGGCCCCGCTTTCCACAGAGCTTCGAAGGCCATTCTCGAACTCAAGGAAACAGAACTGCTCACAAGGATCGCTGTTGAGGATGAAGTTCTCGATAAAATCCTGGAGGGAGAGATCAACTTAATGCTGCTGCATAGAGTTACGAGAACTCCCAAACAGCGAAAGATTATTAACGAGTATGAACTAATAAAAAATCAAGTAGAAGTTGCCGACAAATTCGGATTAAGCCAGCAGTACGTTTCCATGACCCTCAAACGCTCTCGCTGGAAGGTGCTAAAGGATTTGGAAGAAGAATTGAACAGGTCTTTGCACAGCTATCAGAAAAGGATTGAGAGAAAAGAAGATAGGTTGATGCCAGGATGATAGAAGCTTTGTTGGCGCAAATGCCGCTTGTAGGTGCTGGAGCCCAGATCCTCAAAGGGATCAATCTAATTCAAGTGGCCATCGTTTTATCAGGCTACATCATATTGCTGGCTACGAGCGGAAGGATGGTCAACTACGTATTGCATAGTATTTCCGGGAATGGAGTGGCAGAGCCCAGCCGGGAGGTCAAAGATACCGGTTATGTCATAGGAAAGTGCGAGAACCTGCTGTTGCTCACCTTCATGCTTCTGGACGCTTTCACCGCCATGGCCCTGATATTCACAGCTAAGGCAATAGTGCGGGCCGAGGATATGAAGAAGCAACCGCTCTATTTTCTGGCCGGTACAATGGTTAATGTGACCTATTCCATAATAATCGGTTTTATCCTGAAAATTCTTTTAATCAGGTTCTAGTGCTTTTATCTTCTCCGGAACTATCTATATCAACCTCTTCTGAGATTTTGCCGGAAGATCGACATCTTGATTAACTTTCGCAGCCGTACTCGGCCCAGATATGCTGCAAGATGCTTCCTCCCCCCAGGGCTTTCGCATTCTGGTGATTGTCTCCCGGCCTCTGGATCTCGACGACCTGTCCAACCTGGCCGACCAGTGGGCACTGCAAAGCGGTCTGCGACGGGTGCAGGCACCGGCCTACCTGAAGATGCTCCGCCCGCCTACGGTAGAGGGTCTTCACGCCCGAGACCTACCGGACGAACTTAAGCTCGCCAGAGCTTGCCGAGCAGCTCTACCTGGATTTGGTAAGCTACAAGCACAGAAATCTAAAGCGGGCCTACTGGGCCCTCCTGGCCGGGTTTGTGCCGCTGCTGGTATCTGTGGTGTACTACCTGAGGCTTCTGGACGGGCCGGGTTAATCCGCCAAACAGCCACCATCGTCTTCTCTCTTCCTGCTCTAAACCGCCCCTTTACTTGCAATGGCACTCTGCGTATGTCACTTCGTAGGTCTTGGGGTCACGGTAAACCGTATTCAACTGGCACTTTTTGCCGGCAGCGCATTGGCCCACGCATTTCCCAAGGTTGTAGTCGTACTTGCATCTGACCGGTTCAGGCGTCGGCATCTTGAAGCAGTACTTGAATAATCCCTTCTCTGCATCTATTACCTCGCAGACAATGGGATTGCCATTGGCATCCAGACAGTTGTCTCTAAGGCCTTTTGCCACGGCCTCTTCTTTGCTCACGCAGAGGCATCCCGTGGGACAGACTGGGGTCGGAATCTGATAGCAGAATTTCGGGTATCCGCGGGGATCTTTGCCGCACTCCTTCTTTTCATTCCCGCAGAATTTATTGTATCCCAGCTTCCTGGCCTCTTCTTCGGTCAAGCATCTGCATTCAGCCGGACACGGACTGGCGGCTGAGAAGCAATACAATGGCCTTTTGTTGGCATCATAGCCGCAGGATATCCTCTGACCGGAGCAGGGAGTATAACCCATTTCTTTGGCTTTCTCCTCGGTCATGCAATTGCAGCCCTGAGGGCATTTGGCCTTGAAGCAATACTTAAGAACCATAGCCCCGGTTGGTGATCTCTCTTCACCGCAGGGAGCCGTCTGGCACATATCAAAATTTCCAGCGCCAAATAGCTCATTTGCCTGTGCATTGGTGAGACACCGGCAGCCTTCCGGGCAGTTCTGAGCGCATGCTGACCATGGGATAAGTGCAAAGGCGGCCAATAAAACGAAAAGCAGAGATGCTCCGAACCATCTTCTTATTTGCATTTTTATTCATCTCCTTTGATGCAGCTTTCTTTTAGGGTGCTCCTCTGGGATTGTGGTCCTTCTCGGGCTATGTTTTCCGGCAGATTCTTTGGATCGAGCGGCGAACACCCTTATAGATTGACTATAGTATATCTGTGATTATTTATCAAGGTTTTCCCTGTTTTACACGAATAATGATGGTGATAATGATAATGATAATGATAATAATAGTGATTGTATATGGAGTCTACATAGCTTCTCTTATCAACCAGCATCTGACCGACCGAAAAAATATTTGGGTCTTGGTCGTTTTGGTTTTGGTCCTCATGCCCGTTACTTCTTGAACATGGCTTTGATCGCGCCTATCTCATACCGGTATGAAACCGTTCTCTTCAGCTATCTTCTGACCTTCTGGGCTCAGGATATAATCTATAAAGGCCTTGGCACCGGGCGAGGGCTCACCCAAAGTGACAAAGAAAAGCTTTCTGGCCAGCGGATAAGCGCCACTTTTTATGCTCTCAATGGAGGGCTGGATGCCGTCCAGAGCGATAACCTTTGTATCTCCCGTCATGACGAAGCTGTATCCCATATAGCCGATGGCGTTGTCGCTGCGCT
>JAABPZ010000209.1 GCA_011391755.1 Methanothrix sp.
ACAATCACCAGATCGGCGTCCTTGCCTGTCTCGATGGAGCCCTTGCCGGCCAGGCCATAGATGCGAGCAGGCCTCGCAGCCATTGCATCCACCAGCCTCTCCAGGCTGATCAGGTTTCTTTTCACAGCAAAGAGCATCAAGGGCAGCATGGTCTCCACGCCCGGCACCCCCGCCGGCGCCTCCCAGATGTCCTCTTCTTTCTCCTCGGGCAGGTGCGGTGCATGATCCGAGGCCAGAATATCGATCGTGCCGGAGCGCAGGCCCTGCCAGAGGGCGTCGTTGTCCGCCTGGCTTCTCAGGGGCGGATTCATCTTCAGGTAGGAGCCCTGTTTTTTGTAGTCCTTGATGTTGAGCAAGAGATGGTGGGGTGTCGCCTCGCTTGTCACCTTTTTTCCGCCTCTCTTGGCCTGGGCTACCTTTTCCAGCCCCTGGGCCGAGCTGAGGTGGCAGATGTGCAAACGATCCGCCCAGGCCAGGGACTTCTCTATGGCCACCGCCTCGGCTGCGGCAGGCCGCGCCTGCGAATAAACCTCCGGATCATGCCGGCCCAAGAGTGGAGCGGTCTTCTCTTTTATGATCAATCCGTCCTCGGCATGAAGGCTGGCCAGCATTCCCGCCCGCCCCGCTTCTACAAGGATTTTCTTTAGCTGCTCATCGCTGTGCTCATAGGAAAAGATCTCGCCTATAGCTGTCGCTCCGGCTGCCGCCAGCTCCTCGATATTTCCAGGTCCCCCATTAAGGCAAAAGTCTACCAGAGAGCGATGGCGGGCAATATCCAGCTTCTCGGCAAAGGATCGGGCGTCCAGTGTGCAAGGAGTGGTGTTGGGCTGGTCGATTACCGTGGTCACGCCCCCCGCGGCAGCCGCCGCCGAGCCGCTGGCCCAGTCCTCTTTATAATTGGGCCCCGGATCGCGAAAGTGTACATGAGCATCGATGGCACCGGGCAGAACCAGCATGCCTTTCGCATCGATTCTCTCCTCGGCCCGGTGCGCTCCGCCCAGCGCTGCGATATGTCCATCTTCGATCCAGATGTCTATGCTCATCTGGCCCTTGGCTGTGAAAACCCGGCCGTTTCTTACAACCAAATCAAAGTTTATATCCAAACCTCCGTAGCAACTTGCGCCTCTCCTCTACCTGGGGCTGTGTCTCCGCCCCACGGGGCGAAAAGCCATCGATGACACCCATAATTCCCCGTCCAAGCTCTGTCTCAGCCACGACCACCTGCAAGGGATTGGCGGTGGCGCAGAAGATGCCGCAAACCTCCTGCACGGACTTGACGGCGTTCAGGACGTTGATAGGAAAAGCCCCTTTCATCAGCACCACAAAGGTATGGCCGCAGGCCAGGGCCAGAGAATTCTGTCTGGCCGTCTCGATGAGGCTTTCGTCATTGCCCTCGGTACGCACCAGGCAGTCGCCGCTGGCCTCGGAGAAAGCGACCGCGAACTTCGCGGCAGGGATGGTGCTTGCCATGACCTCATAGATATCTTCAGCCGTTTTGATAAAGTGGCTCTGCCCTAAAATCAGGTTCGCTCCCTCAGGAATTTTTATATCTACAGTCTTTAGCTCCATTCATCCATTCCTCGAAGATGATTAATGTCCTGTGCGAACTTATACTTTAGGGAGATAGAAATTTTAAAAAATGAGTGAATTGGGGCGCACCTACGGCCGCATCGCTTGATATAAATGCGCCTCATTTATTGCGTAGTCCCTTCTTCGGCCCCACGGATTGCTTTGCCAACTGCTTGCTCTTCTTGGTAATAATTGATGATGTGATATAGTACACGACGATGAACAAGATGGCAGAATATATCGCCATGCTGATCGATTCTACGATGTTTAAATTCAGCAAAAAGTAGGAATATGGGATGTATACCAACAAAACCATAATACCGGCAATGACGGCCTGTTGCATCAGCGTATACTGCCGAAAACGCAAAATAAGATCTGCATATTTCAAATTTGGAAAATTCACCACGGATCCTTCACCTCATCGACTTTTAGCATCCCTTTTCTGTTCATATAAAGCCTTGTCCACCAGAGATTGGATAGGGGCGCTAAGACCAGCAGATTCACTAGGCCAGTGATCGCGGAGATAGGCTCGCCTCCTGCCCCCCCGCTCGTGGAAAATGCGCCGCCCATCATCTGCAGGCCCAAAGATGAAGCTGCTACTACCAGCCAGAGAATTACCACATCAAACTTGTTATACCTGAAAAAATTTAGGGATGCCAAAACGGCCTGCATGGGCCCTAGATCCTGCACTACCAGGGCATAAGGCATCGTTGTCAGGATAACTGACAGGATCAGGACATAAAGGATGAACAGGAGCAGGCCTACGGCCAGGAGGCCCACCGCCTGCGAATCCGCTTGCAAAGACGTCGCTCCTCCCGCCAGGGCCGGCAGAAGGAAGATCAGGCCAGCCAGTGTCAGGAGCCCCATCAGCAGGGTTGCCAGGAACATATTAAAGAAATGTTTCTTTCCGGCAGACCACATGGCACCATTGTCTGATTTTCCTTCATCCAGAGCCTGCCTGGCCATGCCGATGGCCCCGGCTGTGAAGAAGGCATTGACCAGAGACAAGAGCACGACCAGCACCAGAAATAGTACTGCAATCTGCAGGATCTTGTCCATGGCAAGGCTACCTAAAGATTCTTGCATCTGAGCCAACTGATCCTGCATCCCATCAACATTTTGTAGCAACGTAGCATTCATGTTTTCCATGGGCAGAGCGGTCATAAAGAAGGCTGCCAGGAAGGGCACTAAGATCAGCATGGAGACAAAGATGCTGAGCAGGAAGGGAATACATAGGTTTAAGTTGCTCCGCCAGACGCTAAACCCTTTGCCGATCATCTCACCAATTTCTTCCATTCTTCATTCCACCAGCTCATTCCAGATCGCATCGCCCACGTGGTGCAGCGACTTGACCGCTTTTCCCTCACCCTTCATATCCGTTCCCGCTACCAGGGCCCGGCCTATGGCCAGAGGCTTTTGATGCCTCTCCTCTGCGATTACCACCAGGTCGCCAACAGCTATCTGTGGATCGGCAGAGACTATGCCAGGCTTCATGATGTCTGCCCCATTCACCACAAAACGCACCGCGCCCGCATCTACTACTACCAGTCTCTTCTTGGGCATAAGTTCAATGGCTCCGAGCACGGTGAAGAAGGGCTGCTCTTCCACAATCATCATCAAAGGCCGACCATCTACGAAGATGAGGTCTACTCCCTCGTCGCTTATCGCCATCTCTAGCGATGATTGGCGCAGGCGAGATGGGTCGTCCAGTAAGGGCTCGATCTTAGCTATTACCTTCCGAGCGTCGCTCCCCTTGAGGTGATGCCTGGATTTTATCTTCATGCACAACAGAATATCCCGATAGGTTTAAATATGCAACGAGCACGTTTGGATTTTGAAGCCTTTTGCGGTTATCAATGCTGGAGAGAGGTTAATGGGTCAGAGACCGCTTGATATTCTGAATGAATCACTGAATGGACCTGTCATAGTTAAGCTAAAGGATGGAAGGGTCTTTCGGGGAGAGCTGCAGGGTTATGATATACACATGAACCTAGTGCTCGAAAAAACTGAAGAAGTGGCAGAAGGGGCGGTCGCA
>JAABPZ010000210.1 GCA_011391755.1 Methanothrix sp.
CTTGACCTCGCCAGAAGATCCGGCGGGCTCGAAGATGATCTTGTCGTTCTTTCTCATGACGCCCGTCTCGACACGGCCCACAGGCACTGTGCCCACACCAGATATTGTGTAGACATCCTGTACCGGTACGCGCAGAGGCAACTTGGTCGGCTTCTCTGGCACCTTGAGGTTGTTCAGGGCTTCCAGAAGGGTTGGGCCCTTGTACCACTTCAGGTTCTCGCTGGGCTTGGAAAGGTTGTCTCCCATCAGGCCGGATATGGGCACGAAGGGTATATCCTCCACCTTGAATCCTACCATCTTGAGCAGTTTGCCTACCTCATCCTTGACCTCGTTGAATCTCTTCTCGTCGAATGGTGGGGTGGTGGCATCGATCTTGTTCATGCCCACGACAAGCTGGCTGACTCCCAGTGTCCTGGAAAGGAAGACGTGTTCCTTGGTCTGAGCCATGACGCCGTCCGGGACGGCCACGATCAGCACCGCGGCATCAGCCTGGCTGGCACCGGTGATCATGTTCTTTACGAAGTCCCTATGACCGGGGCAGTCCACCACGGTAAAGTAGAACTTGGCGGTATCGAAGCGGTGATGGGCGATATCAATGGTAACGCCCCTCTCGCGCTCTTCCTTCAGGCTATCCATGACCCAGGCGAACTCGAAGGTCGCCTTTCCCTTGGATGCCGCTTCTTTCTTGTACTCATCAATGACGTGCGCATCAACTGCACCCGTCTCGAACATCAATCTGCCTACGGTCGTCGACTTGCCGTGGTCGACGTGCCCTATGAACGCTAGATTGAGGTGTGGCTTTGCATCTGCCATAATTTATCTCCTCCAACTGGCACTATCCATATTTTTCAGTATTTCATCTTTTCTAGAGGTCGCACTCAAACGACCTTCAGGTAATCAGAAGGCTTGGGCATCTCAGGTTTCAGGCCCTTTCTGGTCCGAATCTGCTTGACTGTATCTTGCAGCAGGTTGGCAGGCAAGGGCTCAAAGCCAGCGAACTCCGAGGACCAGAGTGCTCTTCCTTCGGTGGCCGATCTTATGGCCCCGGAGAATCCGAACATTTGAGCCACAGGCATCTTGGATTTAAGGATAATCATATCGCCCTGGCTGTCCATGTTCAGGATGACGCCTCTCCTTCCCTGGATCTCAGACATGGCTCCACCCATTTGATCCTGAGGCACCTGTATATAGACATTCTGGAAGGGCTCTAATAAAACCGGATCCGCCATAAGTATTCCCGCCTGCACGGCTTGCCTGACCGCGGGTATGACCTGAGCGGGGCCACGGTGCACGGCGTCCTCGTGTAGCTTTACATCCATGAGCTTGGCTTTTATGCCCTGCGCTGGTTCCCTGCAGATGGGGCCGTTCTTCAGTGCTTCCTCGAAGCCCTCTAAGATGAGCTCCATGGTCTCTCTCAGGTACTGAATACCCTTGGTCATGTTGAGAAGGACGTTGGTGCCGAAGTATCCGACAATGCTCTTCGCCTCATCTTTTTCCATGCCTTTGTCAAGGAGGACCTTCCTGCGCTCGACCTCCTCCATCTTCATGCTGACCTTGCCTTCTTTCAAGGCCTCGATCACGCCCGGTTCCAGGGGCTCAAACTCGATGTAGAAGCGGTTGTGATGGTTGGGTGACTTTCCTTCCACGGGTCCAGCTCTGCCGCCCACGGACTCGCGGTATACTACTATGGGTGGAGAGGTCTTCAGCTCCACGCCGCGATCGCGCTGCAACCTGGTTACAGTAACATCCAGATGCAGCTCACCCATGCCGGCCAGCAGGTGCTCGCCAGTCTCCTCGTTGATGGTGACCTGCAGGGTTGGATCCTCTTTGGCGATCTGCCTTAAGACCTCTACAACCTTTGGCAGGTCGCGGGTGTTCTTGGCCTCGACGGCAACCGTCATGACTGGCTCAGAGACGTGCTTAATCTGCTCGAAGGGAGTCATGTCCTGTTCCGAAGAGATGGTAGATCCCACGATGGCATCTCGAAGACCGGTGACCGCCGCGATGTTTCCGGCAGGGATTTCCTCAACCTCAACTCTCTCCGCGCCCATGACAATGCCAGTCTGCTGAATACGATTGGTATTGACCACGCCGGATACATACAGCTCCATGCCGCGATGCAGGGTTCCGGAAAAGAGCCTGCCCGTGGCCACCTCGCCTGCATGCGGATCGACCTTCAACTTGTTAATCATGAAAGCGACAGGACCTTTTGGGTCACAGGTCGCCATGGCTCTTCCCACGTCACTATCCCAATTGCCATGCCAGATGACTTTGACCCTCTCCCTTTGGGCATCAATGGGGCTGGGCAAGAACTTGACTACCATATCGTTTACGGCAATATAAAGCGGGACCTTCTCGGCCAGCTCCTTCATCTTTCCTGCCCGGCAGTATTCGACGACCTGCTCAAAGCCGATGCCCGTCTTCTTCATCTGAGGCACGCTGATGGCCCAATTGTAGAGAGCTGAACCAAAGGCGATATTTCCCCGAGCAGCATCCAGCTTCCAGCCGGCTTTATATTTCTCTTCATCCATTCCTTGGATGAGCTTGTTGACATTGTCAATGACCTTGCCCAGGCGCATGGCCATATCTTTCGGCTCAACTTTAAGCTCATTGATCATGCGGTCCACTTTATTGACGAAAAGGACCGGCCTGACACCTTCCTTGAGAGCCTGTCGTAGCACAGTCTCCGTCTGAGGCATGGCACCCTCAACGGCATCCACTACAACCACTGCGCCGTCAACCGCCCGCATAGCCCGAGTAACGTCGCCTCCAAAGTCCACGTGGCCGGGAGTATCAATCATGTTGATGAGATATTCCTTGCCATCTATCTCGTGAACCATGGATACATTGGCGGCATCGATAGTAATTCCGCGCGCCTGCTCCAGGGGATCGAAATCCATGAAGAGCTGCTTGCCTGCCAGGTCCATGGAGATCATGCCTGCGCCTCCCAGAAGGTTATCAGAAAGGGTTGTCTTGCCGTGATCGATATGTGCTACGATTCCGATGTTCCGGATAAACTCAGGCTTGTCCATCAGAGTCGTTACACGTTCTGCTATTTTCTTCCTCTTGCCCATAATACGCCTCGCGAAGTTTAAGATAAAGGTTAAATCCAGACTAGGACTCAGATTCCTCGGACTCAATCTATTTAAGCCTTCGGCCATCTCAGGGCGGTTTCAAAATCGAATTTGGCGCGAAATTATAATTATGGATAAAGCTTAAATCGCGGCGAGAAAAGCAGATCAACGGTTTTTACGATGGCGCGCTTGGTAATGAAGTTTGGTGGTGTTTCCGTTGCGAACGGAAACAGACTGCGGCATGTAGGAGATCTGGTCTCACATTTTAGCCGCGACAATGAGATAGTTTTGGTTACTTCCGCCCTGCAAGGCGTCACTGACGACCTTTTGGCCTGTGCCAAAAAAGCAGCAAAGGAGGGAAATGTCTCAGAAGTGATCGATTTCATGGAGAAGCTCACGGATAGGCACAATCAGGCCATAACTGATGCCATAAAAGATCCTCAAATCGCCAAAGAGGTCAGTGAGACGATATCTAACAAGCTGTCTGAGCTCGAAAAAGCTTACATAGGCACCTGCTACCTGG
>JAABPZ010000022.1 GCA_011391755.1 Methanothrix sp.
AGGCTTTGCTGCCAAATACAATCAGGCCCACCTTATAGTCCTGGAAATGGGGCGATTTGAGCAACTCCACCGCCAGAGCCTTCTCGTAGTCGAGCAGAGGCGTGCCATCCCCGGCGCGCGTGGAGAGCAGGGAGAAGGAGATATCCATCACGAAGATGAGCGTCTTGCCACCTTCGAAGATGCTGGGCGTAGAGCGCACCGGCAAAATTTCCTCCAGGCTGGAGTTGCGGTAATCGCCCAGGTCATAGGCATCCATGCCCCCTACTACTACCAGCCCACCGCCTTCGCGCACATAACCTTGCAGTTGATCCAGATTGGAATTGTATCTGATGTCATCGAGCACTACGGCCTTATAGCCCTTTAGCTGGTCCGGAAGCTCGGAAACGAGTGTCAGCTTGTAAAGGTCATTGAGATTGGTGGCCAGTGGTGAGTTGCCGCTGGAGATGAGCAGAACCTGTGGCTTGGGGACGACATAGACCGCCTTTTGGTAGTTATCGTTTATGGGCTGAGCGTCCGGGGCAATAGTGGCTCGCAGAATATGGTTTCCCGTCTCCAGGAAGGAATGGGATATCTTGATGGACGCGCTGCTGTTGGCCACGATCGTGTCGCTGTAGATCAATTTGTCGTCGGCAAAGACAAAAAGCGGCCCCGTGTAGCTTCTCGAGGAACGCACCAACACCCGGAAGAGATAATCCCCGGCCAGGACTGCGGTGTTCGTCCCGGATATCTCCACGCCCGCGTCATCCCTTTGTGGGGCAAGAGAGAGAGCAAAGGTCGTGGTATTGGAGGCGCGCGCCAGTGCCAGGGCATCAGCCAGGGTGCGACCGCTATTGCTATAGCCGTCCGTTACCAAGAGAAGAGTGCTGCCCGGCAGGGCATACTGCACGATTCTGTCGCCCAATGGCGTAGCATCCCCGGAGAAGGTGCGCGCCGGCGCGTCTACAAAGTTTTTCACCCTTGCAGCGACATCAGGGTCAAAGATGCCCATAGATCCCGTCCGATCGTCCAGGATGGTAATGCTGGGCTTTTCTGATTGGATGGTATGCAGCTCGACAAAATAGGGATTGGCGAAAGCTGCTATGATCAGGCAAAAGGCGAGAAGCCTTGAGACGGCAAAGAGCCTGTTCTTAGCTCTTTTGCGAATGATGACCGCGCCTAAGAGCAAGACCAATGGAATGGCCCAGAGCAACTCTGGCCTGGCAAAATAAAGATCCAGGATCATGTCTCTCTCCTCCTTCGCATAATGGCCAGCTCCAGAAGCATGGCCAGAGCCGCGAGTGCAATGATCCAGTTGGAGAGGTCCGTTTCCACTATGGTTTCCCGGCTGCCGCCCACGAACGCTCCCGCATCAACGCCATTTTTCCTTTGCAGGGATGACTCTTGGGGATCATACATATTGGCAGCCACTGCCTTTCCCGAGAAGCGATAGACACCCACCTCATCCAGGAGCAGAGTGCTGGCGGCAAGGCTTGTAGAGGGCGTTTCTACAGGGATCGTTTCGCCCAGATGGATCATCTCGCCCGTCTTACGATTGGCCTCTATTATGTCCGGTACGCCCGTGATCCAGTTTACCATCTGATACCAGAAGATGGGATATTCCGGACGCAGATAGAAATCGGAATCCATCTCCAGGCCGCTGTAAATCACCATGCCCTTTCCCAGGCGCCAGTAGGAGAGAATGGGTTGGCCATTGGCCTCGACTAATGTGGTGGAGCCCTTTCGGGATACAGCCTCTGGAAAACGGAAAAGGCCGATCTCATCGAAGTGCACGCCTTTGGCAAAGCCCTCACTACGAACCCAGAGGCTGGCCGGACCTGCCTGCTCGCCCGTCACGCGAACGGGCAGGTACTCGGGGCTCTCCTGGTCAGAGGCAATGAATATCACTTTTCCGCCGTCGATGTAGCGATTTAGCTTGCCGTCTCGTGAAGCATTCCTGGCCACCACGATCAGGTCGAAGCTATTGAATTCGCCGGCGCTCTCCACCTTAACATTGGGCAGGGAGCGAAGAGCTGCCAGGGCCGGTCCCTCTTCGCCAAGGTACAGAACCCTCTTTTGAGCCAGGTCGGGAACATAAACGTAGGCATGATTGTCCCAGGCGACGGCATCCTCCAGGTCCAAAGAGATCTCATTGACTCCAGGGTAAGCCGTAAAAGAGAGATAGTCGTCCCCTCCATAAGCCATCTGCACCGTGCGGCTGTCGGCGCCGCCAGGACCGCGAATGGTGATGGGGACCACTCTTGCCGGGCCATAGTTATGCACGAGAGCCGTGTGGTTGACATATCCCGGTCCCGGCACATCCCAGGCCTCCACCAGGGCCAGGTTGTCGCCGCCCTGGTAGGAATCGGCAAAGACAATGCTCACCCGCCCGTCTGCCTGCAGAATCTTGCGGGTGGCCTCGGGATCATCGCCCATCCAGCTTACGAAATCCGAGACCACCAGCATGTGGCCGCCTTCGCCCGCCAGCAAGCTGCCGGCCAGTGTCATGGCGCTGGAGAGATCGGCAGAGACCGCCTTGGGCTGCTGCCGCTGCAGAGCGTCCCTGGCCTCGCTGGGACTGCCCTCAAAAAGAGCTGTCAACGGCATGGCTCCCGCCAGCACGATGCTGATCCTCTGGTATTTGTCAAGGTAGGGATCGATGAGCGGCAGAGCTTGGGAGCTGGCCTGCATGCTGGCCGAGCCGTCCAGGACCACCACGAGATGACTGCTAGCGAGCCCGGTTTCAGTGGTGAATGGTCCGGCTGCCGCGACGGACAAAGAGAGAAGCACCAGAAGCTGCACCCAGAAGAGGGGATCGTTGATCAAACGACTGAGCACGGCGGAGCGCTCCACCTCACCCTCTCGCAAGAACTGCGTGGCGGAGAAGCGGATCTCCTTGGGCCGGGGACGGATAAGGTATATTATTATCAGGGGAATTATAGAGAGGAGCCCCAGAAGGGCCATGGGATTCCTGAAAGGCATTGGAACAGCCTTTTGATTCAATAACTATGAAAAGGTTTGCGCAGCCCATAAATATAATCGAGGCAAATCTTTCCCAAAATTGAGGTTCTGGTTATGGTCGGCGCCATGGAGATCTATATGCTTTTGCCCAAGACCAACTGCAAGAAGTGCGGGCTTCCCACCTGCATGGCTTTTGCCGTGGGCCTTTTGGGCAGGGAGAAGAAGGTCGATGAGTGTACTCCCTTAATTGAAGAGAAGAAGTACGAGGCCAAGCTGAAGAAGCTGCGAGAGGTGATGGCACCCATTGAGAATGCCTCGGAGACCGGTCTGATCATACATCCGGAGAGGTGCTTTGGCTGCGGCAACTGCGTTGTCGCCTGCCCCGTTAATGTGGCCGCGGAGCCCACACGCTCTGCGGTGGGTCTGGGCCCAGAGAGCGAAAAGGTCATCTTGCGCGTGGAAGACGGAGTGGTGGTGGCCAACAACCTCAAAGAATGCCGGCGCTTCGGGCCGAACAAGACCCTCTGCAATGCCTGCACAGCGACCTGTCCGAGCAAGGCCATAGAGTTTGTCTAGATAAAAGGGAAGGTGAAAAGCAAATGGCAATATGCACGGGATGCTCGCTTCTCTGCGAGGATATTGTGGCGACCTATGAAAATGGTGCGCTCACCCATGAAAAGAACCTCTGCCGCAAGGGGCACGGCCACTTCCAGGCGGCCTTCACAGAGAGGACGGTGCCCATGATCGAGGGAGAACAGGTGACCCTGGATAGAGCAATCGCCAAGGCGGCGGAGATTTTAAAGAGCGCCAAAAGCCCGCTCCTGTACGGCTGGTCCAACTCCACATTAGAGGCCCAGGCAGCCGGCATAAAACTGGCAGAAAAATTGGGCGCGACCATGGACGATACCTCCTCTTTCTGCCAGGGAATTTTGATGGAGCGCATTTTGTCGGGAAAGATTCCTTCTTGCACTCTGGACGACGTGCGAAACTATGCCGACACCAGCATCTTCTGGGGATCGGACCCCTCCAGCAGCCATCCCCGCCATCTCTCGCGCTTCTCCTATTACC